>CALRQM020000026.1:0-37013 GCA_943370335.1 Bordetella parapertussis
GGGATCGCCGCCCCGATCTCCCGGCGGATGGCGGCCGCCAGGTCGTCCGGGGCCTGCCCGGCGCCGTCCCCCTGCAGCCGGCGGGCCCGCTGGCGCAACAGATCCAGAAAGCGGTCAGGCCCCAGCTCCTCCTCCCCCGCCGCCCCCAGGGCTGCCAGGGTGCGGCGCAGTTCCGGCAGCTCGGCATCGAGCTCCACCGCCGTGTAGTCCCGCTGGCCGGCGATCACCTCGGCGAAGCGCTCCCGCCGCTGGCGCTTGGCCACCGGATAGGCCGCCATCAAGCTGTCGCGGCAGTCGCGCCAGGGCCGGCCGGCGGTGAGCAGCTGGGCCAGGGCGGCGCTGAGCCCCCCGGCCTCCGCCTCGCCGATGCGCAGGTCGAAGCTGGCCGGCGGCTGGCGGAAGCCCACGAACACCTCGAGCAGGGCCCCGGGCCCCAGCACCAGCTGCTGCTCGTCGCGCACCGGCAGGGCCGAGCTGCAGAGGGCGTCGAAGAGCTCGGGGTGGGCCGCCAGCAGCGTGCGTGCCGACAGCGGCTCCAACCGACCCTCGGGGGCCTGGGCGTCGAGCCACAGGTTGACGCTTCCCAGGGCCAGGAACACCTCCGGGCCCGGGGAGGCCAGCTTGCCGTTACGCAGCATCGAGAGCTGGGAGTTGTGCACCCGACCCAGGTCGAGGGCCTCGGCCAGCATGGGGAGAACCCGGTGGGACCAGCCGTTGCGCTCGTGCCAGACGCGGATCAGGTGGGCGAAGGCGATGCGACCAGATACGAGTTCGTCTCGATACCCCACTCGATCAGGATTCGTATTGCTACCATCCTAATCACCCAACTGGAGTCCGGTCCTTCATGGCCGCTACAGCCTTCTCCCGCGCCGGCACCAAAGCCCGCCACACCCGCCGCCCCGCCGCCATCAACCTGGGACCCGACGCCCTCGTCAGGGCCAGGGCCCTGCACGAGCCGCGCCGCGGCGAACCCCGCGGCGTCTCGCCCAAGGGCACCCGCTGGGGCACGATCGGCTTCATGGTCCTGATCCACATCCTGGCGGTGGTGGCCCTTCTGCCCCGCTTCTGGAGCCTGGAGGCCGTCGCTGCCCTGCTGGTGATGTACTGGGTCACCGCCTGCCTGGGCGTCACGATCGGCTACCACCGCCTGCTCAGCCACCGCTCCTTCCGCGTGCCCCAGTGGCTGGAGCGCTTCTTCGCCACCTGCGGCGCCCTCAGCTGCCAGCACGGCCCGATCGACTGGGTCGGTCTGCACCGCCACCACCACAAGTTTTCCGATACGGAAGCCGATCACCACGACAGCAACAAGGGCTTCTGGTGGTCCCACATGGCCTGGATGTTCGAGGAGATCCCCGCCATGGCCGCGGTGCCCCGGCTCACCGGCGACCTGGCCGCCGACCCCTACTACCGCTGGCTGAACCACAGCTTCCTGCTGCTCCAGGTGCCCCTGGGCCTGCTGCTGTTCTGGATCGGCAGCGTCACCGGTGCCGGTGGCTGGGCCCTGGTGCTGTGGGGCATCCCCCTGCGCCTGGTGATCGTCTACCAGTGCACCTGGCTGGTGAATTCCGCCACCCACATGTGGGGCGAGTCCGTCCACGAGAGCGGTGACAAGTCGAAGAACAACCCCTGGGTGGCGGCGCTGACCTTCGGTGAGGGCTGGCACAACAACCACCACGCCTTCCCCCATTCCGCCCGCCATGGCTTCGGCCCCCGCCAGTTCGACCTCACCTGGCAGCACATCCGCCTGATGCGGGCCCTGGGCCTGGCCACCCAGGTCCGCCTGCCCCGGGCGGCGGCCCCCACCAACGCCATGTCGTAGGCTGGCCGATCGGATTTCAGATGGCTCAGCCGGGGCGTTGTCATGGTCAAGAAGCGTGTGCAGGTGGTCCTGAGCGAGGACATCCTTTCCCTGGGCAAGAACGGGGATCTGGTGGATGTGGCTCCTGGCTACGCCCGTAACTTCCTCCTTCCCACCGGCAAGGCCCTGGCCGTCACCGCCGCCGTGCTGCGCCAGGTGGAGCACCGCCGGGCCAAGGAGGCCGAGCGCCAGGCCGCCCTCAAGGCTGAGGCCGTCGCCTTCCGCACCGCCCTCGACACCATCGGCCGCTTCACCGTCAAGAAGCAGACCGGCGGTGATGACGTCCTGTTCGGCACCGTCACCAACGGAGACGTGGCCGAAGCCATCGAGGCGGCCACCAAGAAGGAAGTCGACCGCCGCGTCATCACTGTTCCCGAGATCCACCGCACCGGCTCCTACAAGGTGCAGATCAAGCTGCACCCCGAGGTCGTCGCCGACGTCAACCTGGAAGTGGTCAGCTACTGATCGGCCAGCAGCGAACCGAATTTTTCCGCTCCGGGCGCCAGAGTGACCCCTCTCACTGGTGCCAGATCCCGACCGATCCGGCTCTCTTTTCTGTGAGCCGTCTTCTGGTGTTCCGTCCATGGTGAGCGTGCCCCTGGCTGGATCCGATCCCCCCCGGCCCGACGGGCCCAGGCCGGCGTCCAGGCGCGACGAGCAGGCCGGTTTCGAGGCCCTGCCCGATTCCGTTCCCCCCCAGAACCTGGAGGCGGAGGAGTCGGTGCTCGGCGGCATCCTGCTGGATCCCGACGCCATCGGCCGCGTCGCCGACGTGCTGCGTGCGGAGGCCTTCTATCTCGGCGCCCACCGCGAGATCTACCGCACCGCCCTGATGCTGCACAGCCAGGGCAAGCCCACCGACCTCACGGCCATGGCGGCCTGGCTCGCCGACACCGGCCAGCTGGAGAAGGTGGGCGGCAGCGCCCGGCTGGTGGAGCTGGTGGAGCGCACCCTCTCCACCGCCTCCATCGACCAGGTGGCCCGCCTGGTGATGGACAAGCACCTGCGGCGGCAGCTGATCCGCTCCGCCAACGACGTGATCCGCCTGGGCTTCGACCAGAGCATCCCCATGGAGCAGGTGCTCGATGAGGCCGAGCAGAAGATCTTCGCCATCAGCCAGGAGAAGCCCACCTCCGGCCTCACCCCCACCGCCGAGATCCTCACCAGCACCTTCAACGAGATCGAGAGCCGCTCGCTTGGCACCGCCGTCGCCGGCATCCCGGTCAACTTCTACGACCTCGACGCCATCACCCAGGGCCTGCAGCGCAGCGACCTGATCATCGTCGCCGGGCGCCCCGCCATGGGCAAGACCTCGATCGTGCTCAACATCGCCAAGAACGTGGCCCAGCTGCACCAGCTGCCGGTCTGCGTGTTCAGCCTGGAGATGAGCAAGGAACAGCTCACCTACCGCCTGCTGTCGATGGAGGTGGGTATCGAGAGCGGACGCCTGCGCACCGGCCGCCTGCAGCAGGAGGAGTGGCCCCTGCTCGGCCAGGGCATCAACAGCCTCGGCCAGTTGCCCCTGTTCATCGACGACAAGCCCAACTCCGGTGTGCTGGAGATGCGTTCCCTCAGCCGGCGCCTGATGGCCGAAACCGGCAAAGAGCTCGGACTGATCGTGATCGATTACCTGCAGCTGATGGAAGGCAGCACCCCGGACAACCGGGTGCAGGAGCTCTCCCGCATCACCCGGGGCCTCAAGGGCATGGCCCGCGAGCTGCACGTGCCCGTGATCGCCCTCTCCCAGCTCAGCCGGGGCGTGGAGTCGCGCACCAACAAGCGCCCCATGCTGAGCGACCTGCGCGAATCGGGCTCGATCGAGCAGGATGCCGACCTGGTGCTGATGATCTACCGCGACGAGTACTACAACCCCGAAACCGCCGACCGCGGCATCACCGAAGTCATCGTCACCAAGCACCGCAACGGCCCTGTCGGCACCGTCAAGCTGCTGTTCGAACCACAGTTCACCCGTTTCCGAAATCTGGCGGCATAGGGATATCCGCCGTATCGCGCCAGCGAAGGGGCTAGTAGCCTCAGCATCAAGGCTTCGTGAAGATATACATGCAGCATCATTCCTTCTGGTTTTACGTTGTCACGTTCTTCGCCATCATCCTGGCGCGCTATCTGGCCATGGCAGGCTTCGCCCACTGGCTCCTTTATCAACGGCAGCCGGCGAAAGTCTCCGTCCTGAATGATATCCATCTCTCCGTTCTATCCACGGGCGTCTTCGCGATTGCCACCGCCGTGATCATGACCCTGTACGACCAGGGAATGACCAAACTGCATGGCCAGTTCGATGCCGCCACCTGGTGGACTCTGCCGCTCAGCTACCTGGCGGTGCTCGTGCTGCAGGACGCCTATTTCTACGCCAGTCACCGGCTCTTTCACCATCCCAAACTGTTCCCCTGGTTTCACCAGGGGCACCACCGATCGCGTCAGCCCACGCCCTGGACCTCCTTCGCCTTCGACCCCCTCGAAGCCGTTGTCCAGGCCCTGTTCCTGATCGGGGTCGTGATGCTGATCCCCCTGCATGTCGTCACCCTGCTGGCGGTGCTCACCACGATGACAATATGGGCGGTGCTGAACCATCTGGGCCTGGAGGTTTTGCCGCTTCGCTTCCCCCACCACTGGCTGGGGCGCTGGCTGATCGGTCCCGCCCACCATTCGATCCACCACCGCCGCCACGCGAAGCATTTCGGGCTCTATTTCACCTTCTGGGATTGGGTGTTCGGCAGCGAGGATCCCGCCTATGCCGCCTCGCTGCAGCCACCGGGGCCGTGAGCGCCGCCGGCCATCACAACACGATCAGGGCGCAGCGGCTGGCGAAGGTGGGCGGCAGCACCTGGCCGGTGCAGGCGTAAAGCAACCAGCCCGGCGCCTGGGCCCTCAGCAAAGGTCGCCCAGCCCGGCCAGCTCGGCGGCCCGCACCACGCTGGCCAGGCGGGAGAGCTGAGCGATCGACTGGTCGTGCTCCTGCGGGCTCGCCGCGGCGCAGGCGTCCTCCACCAGCACCACCTGGAAGTCCCGGTCGTGGGCCTCCCGGGCCGCCGCCTGCAGCGCCCAGGCGGTGCTGACGCCCCCCAGCAGCAGCCGCTCGATCCCGGCGGCCCCCAGCAGCGTCGCCAGGGCCGTGCCATGGAAGGGGCTCAGCCGGTGCTTCACCAGCACCGGATCGTCGGGCTCCACCGCCAGGTCGGCGTGGAACTCGGTGCCCCACTGGCCCAGCCGCAGGGCCCCCAGCTCCCGGGCCCGGCCGAGGAGCGACGCATGGGCGGGCAGCTCCGGATAGCCGGCGCGGAAGCCCACCGTCACCAGGATCGTGGGCCAGCCCCGAGCGCGGGCCAGCTCCAGGGCCCGGTTGGCCGCCGCCAGCACGCCGCGCCGTTGCACCTCGGCGGCGCAGGTGGGCATCGCCCCGTCCGGGTGGATGAGGTCGTTGATCAGATCGACCAGCACCAGGGCGGTGCGCATCGCGTGCCGTCTCTGCCGATGGGCCCATCATCGGCCGCCGGACCGTGCCCCGCAGCCCCCACCGGCCCCTGCAGCGCCATACATTCAAGTGATGGCCCTGAGCGCAGACCCCACCGAACGTTTCGACCTGATCGTGGTCGGCGGCGGCCATGCCGGCTGTGAGGCGGCACTCACCGCCGCCCGTCTGGGCGTCTCGACGGCCCTGTTCAGCCTCAACCTCGACCGCATCGCCTGGCAGCCCTGCAACCCGGCCGTGGGCGGACCGGCCAAGAGCCAGCTGGTGCACGAGGTGGATGCCCTCGGCGGGGTGATCGGCCGGCTGGCGGATGCCACCGCCCTGCAGAAACGGCTGCTGAATGCCAGCCGCGGCCCCGCCGTCTGGGCCCTGCGGGCCCAGACCGACAAACGCCAGTACGCCCGCCAGATGCTGCAGCTGCTGCAGCACACCCCCAATCTGGCCCTGCGCGAAGCGATGGTCACGGGGCTGGAGGTGGAGGGTGATCCCCATGATC
This sequence comes from Bordetella parapertussis, assembly GCA_943370335.1. GTDB lineage: Bacteria > Cyanobacteriota > Cyanobacteriia > PCC-6307 > Cyanobiaceae > Cyanobium. The sequence goes on from CALRQM020000026.1 coordinate 5,842, forward strand.
CGTCCGGCCCACCGGCCCGGGTGATCGGCGTGCGCACCTACTTCGGCAGCGTCTACGGCGCCGGCGCCGTGATCCTCACCACCGGCACCTTCCTGGGGGGCCGCATCTGGGTGGGCACCCGCTCGATGGCGGCGGGCCGGGCCGGCGAGCAGCCCGCCGAAGGCCTCACCGAAGCCCTGGAGGAGCTGGGGTTCCGCACCGATCGGCTCAAGACCGGCACCCCCGCCCGGGTCGACCGGCGCAGCGTGGCCCTCGACCGGCTGGAGGAGCAGCCCAGCGACGCAGCCGACCGCTTCTTCAGCTTCGATCCCACCGCCCGGGTGAGCGGCGAGCAGATGGCCTGCCATATCACCCGCACCACGGCGGCCACCCACCAGCTGATCCGCGACAACCTGCACCTCACCCCGATCTACGGCGGCTTCATCGACAGCAAGGGGCCCCGCTACTGCCCGTCGATCGAGGACAAGATCGTGCGCTTCGCCGACAAGGACAGCCACCAGATCTTCCTGGAGCCGGAAGGGCGCGACACGCCCGAGCTGTACGTCCAGGGCTTCTCCACCGGGCTGCCCGAATCCCTGCAGCTGGCCCTGCTGCGCACCCTGCCCGGGCTGGAAGCCTGCGTGATGCTGCGCCCCGCCTACGCCGTCGACTACGACATCCTGCCGGCGACCCAGCTGGAGCCCTCCCTGGAGACCAAGCGGGTGCGGGGCCTGTTCTCGGCCGGCCAGCTCAACGGCACCACCGGCTACGAGGAGGCCGCCGCCCAGGGGCTGGTGGCCGGACTGAACGCCGCCCGGCTGCTGGGGGGCCAGGACCCCGTGCATTTCCCCCGGGAGGGCAGCTACATCGGCACCCTGGTGGACGACCTGGTGACCCAGGACCTCAAGGAGCCCTACCGGGTGCTGACCAGCCGCAGCGAATACCGGCTGGTGCTGCGCGGTGACAACGCCGATCGCCGCCTCACCCCCCTCGGCCACCAGCTGGGCCTGATCGACGAACGGCGCTGGCGCCTGTTCGAGCAGAAGCAGGCCAGCATCGATGCCGAGAAGGGGCGGCTGGAAACGGTGCGGCTCAAGGCCTCCGATCCGGCCGCCGGCGCCGTGGCCGCCGCCACCGGCGCCGGCATCAACGGGTCCATCACCCTGGCCGACCTGCTGCGCCGGCCGGGCCTGCACGGCGAGGACCTGGTGCGGCTGGGGCTCTGTGAGCCAGACCTGCCGCCCGACGTGCGCGATGGCGCCGAGATCGACATCAAGTACAGCGGCTACCTGGCCCGCCAGGAACAGCAGATCGAGCGGGTCCGGCGCCAGCTGGGGCGGGCCATCCCCGCCGACATCGCCTATGCCGGCATCCGCACCCTCTCGGCGGAGGCCCGCGAGAAACTCACGGCCATCCAGCCCCGCAGCCTCGGGCAGGCCTCCCGGATTCCCGGCGTCAGTCCCGCCGATGTCAACGCCCTGCTGCTCTGGCTGGAACTGGAACGGCGCCGGGAAGCACCCGGCCCTCGTCAGAGCGCGGAACCATCGTTACAGTGACGCACGCCTGACGCCGAGGATTGCACGTGAGCCCCTCCCCTCGGCGCCCCCTGCGCGGCATCCCCACCTCCCGTGCCTACTGGGAGCTGAAAGCCGAACAGATGATGAACCGGGTCTTCGACCCTGAGGCCACCATCGATCTCGATGTGGCGGCCCAGGCCGAGCCCCCCCCATCCCTGCCGGTGGCCACCCCCATCCGCCGGCTGCGGGGCCGACCAGCCACTCCATCCCCTTCAGCGGCCCCCGCCCCGACCCGGCCCGAGCGCCACACCCTGCTGCTGACGGCGATGGGCGGGGTCTGCATGATCAGCGTCGCCAGCTCGGTGCTCTATCTGACCCACTCCAGCCGCATGCAGCAGGCCCTCACGCAGGAGCGCAGCCTGTTGCTGGTCGAACGGTTGCGCAGCCTCGGGCCGGCCAATCCGGCCCCGCTCGGGGCCGTCGGCGGCGCCCTGGCCAGCGGAAGCCAGCCCTTGCTGCCATCCTCTGGCGACCAACTGCCACCGCCCCCGGAAGAACCCTGGATTGAGCAGCTGTCCCAGCTGCCCCAGCAGGAGGGGGCGAGGGCCCCGGTCCTGCGGGTGCCGGTGAGCCCAAAACTGGCCGCCGCCGCCCCACCCGCCAGCGGCGGTGGTGGCTACACCGAGCGCAGCGCCGCTCCGGTTGGTGGTGGCGGCGCCGTTCCGGAGCTGGTCGGTGTCGTGGGCTCGGCGGGACGCCCTGCCTCGGCGATCTTCCAGATGGGGGGAAGTTCCACCAGCGTCAACGCTGGCGAAGCGATCGGGGGCAGCGGCTGGCGCCTTCGCTCCGCCGATGGCGATGCCGCCCTGATCGAGCGGGGTGGCGAGGTGCGGCGCCTCTCGATCAGCAACGGCTACTGACCTGAACGGCCACCGACCCGCGCCCGAGCCCGCCATGCCCATGCACTCCGGTGGCCTGTGGCCGTCTCCCGACGTTCTGTGGCAGGCCAGCGCCGGCGAACGCCAGGAGCTCCCGCAGGGCCGGGAACTCACCGGACCCTGGAAGCTGCTGCTGCTCGGCGACGGCAGCCCGACCCGTCACCTGCAGCTGCTCACGGGCCTGCCGGTGGAGGTGGACGTGATCGCCATGGCGTCCGAACCGGGGGGGGCCACCGGGGCCCCAGCGGAGGTGGCCCATCTGACGGAGCCCCTGCTGCGGCGACAGGTGTGGCTCACCTGCGGGACGCAGGCCCTGGGCTGGGCGGAGAGCTGGTGGAACCAGGCCGAGGCGGAGGCCCATCTGCAGGATCGCCGGCTGCCGATCTGGCGCAGCCTCTCGGCTGGACGGGCAGAGCTGTACCGCGAGGTGGATGGGTTGGGCCAGGTGCAGGAACCCTGGCTGGCGGAGCGCTTCGGCCGCGATGGCCCCTTCTGGAGCCGCCACTACCGCTTCTTTCGCCAGGGAAGGGAACTCACGGTGATCCGGGAGGTGTTCTCCCCGGCGCTGGAGCGCTGGCTGGGCCCGGCCGAAATCTGAATTGTTTCTAAAGCCTCATCAATTCGGTAACACCGTGTGGCGGTTTGCTGTTGACGAATTGACGCTTCAGGGTCCTTGGGCAGGATTCGGGTACTCGATTTCGCCGCCATGTCCACCCGCCACAGCGCCCAGACCCCGCCGGGAGGGGACTGGCTCACCCTCACCGAACTGGGCCGCCGCTACGGCGTGTCCGCTGTCCACACCGGGAAACTGCTGGTGGCCTCCGGCCTGCGCCGCAGCAGCGGCGAGCCCACCCCCGAAGCCCTGGCGGCCGGCCTGGCCATAAGCCCCCAGCCCGGCCATCACCACTCCAGCCTCTGGCTGCACCAGGGATGTGCCCCCCATCTGGAACGGCTGGGCCTGGTGCCCCAGGCCCAGCGCACCCTGGTGAGCCTCTGGGCGGACCTGCTCAGTGCCCTCCAGAACGGCTCGCCGTCGATCAGCATTTCGGCGGAGGAGATGGCCGATGACGTTCCCCGCGACCTGGTGAAGCCGGTCAACAGGGAACTGCGTCAGCGGGGCTGCAGCTTCCGGGTCAACCCGAAGCTCAGGACAACCGCAGGGCCTGGGCCTGCTTGCTCGCCTGCTCGAGCATCTGACGCAGCCGGTCCTCGTCGGTATGGCTGAGGTTGGTGCGCAGCAGCTTGGCGTGGGGGGCGTGAATCCGCAGGCGCTCGATCAGCCGGTCGGGGGTGGCATCACGCAGCAGCAGACAGAGGGCCGCACTGCCGGGGGGAAGGGTTTCTCCAACCTCGCGCATGAAGCCGTCATTGATGCCCAGATCGGAGAGGGACCCTGAAGCGGCCCCCAGGCCCACCCCCACGGCGGCCCCGAGCAGGGGATTGAGGAACAGCAGGCCCACGAGGGTGCCCCAGAAGCCACCGCCGAGGGCACCCGCCTTGGTGAGGTTGAGCGACTGGTGCAGGCGCACCTTGCCGTCCGGCTCCGCCTCCACCACCACGGCATCCTCCAGGGCGATCAGTTCCTCCTTCTGGATCTCCACCAACTGGCGCCGGACCTGGTCCGCTTCCTCCATGGACGGAAACCCAACGACCACCAGGCTGCTCATGGCCAACATGCTTTCGATGACCTGGTATTCCTAACCCACTTCGGCCCGAAATGGCGGTGTCGTGGCTCAGGGACGTCGACGGCTGGAGCGCGGCAGGGGCCGACCTTCAACCGGTGGAAGGGACGTCGGTTCCGGGGGAGCTGAACGCTCGGCACCCTCAGGACGCTGCCACCGGGGCAGGGTGAAGCTGGCGTCATCGGGCCAGTCGCCTTCGTCGTCGTCGGTGGTGGCGGTGCCAGAGCTGAGACGGGGTTCCGGGGCCGGTGGCTGGGACGGGGACGATCCCGGCCGGCCGCGGCGAGACACCGCCTCCAGCTCCTGGCGGCGTGGACGGCCCGGAGCGGCGGGCGGCGGCTGAGGCGGCGGCTCCGGCGTGCTGCGCTCGGACTCCTGCCACGGTTCGCGCCAGTCGTCACCGTCATCGAGCAGCCAGTCGAGGCGCCCCTCCACCCAGCGGCCGAACTCGTCCATACGGGGCCGCAGCTGGGGGCGGCGGTCGGCGCCCCGAGGCGCCGGACGGCCGCCGGGGCGCGAGCCCGCCACCCCTTCGACGAACTGGCGCCCAGCCGTCACCCAGCGGTCAACCCGTTGGTCCAGCGGGTCGCCGCCGGCCCGAGGCCGCCGGAGCGACTCACGATCACGCGGCTCACGATCCCTTGGGTCCCGTTCTCTGGGATCGCGGTCCCAGGGATCCCGTTCGCGGCCGTAGCCCTGATCCGTCGTAGGCATCAGGCCATTTTAACGGCGCCGACCGGAGAGCCAGTGCTCCCGACCCATCCCCACCAGGGCAATGGTGAAGCCGCCCCATTCGAGGGTCCAAAGAAACGTCGCCATCGGCCCCAACACCTGCGGCGAACCTAGGCGGTGTTGGGCTCGAACACCAGCAGACAACCCGCATCCCAGCGGCCGCCATGGAGGCGCTCGCAGCAGTGGCGGCAGGCCAGGCCCTGGCGGCGGCGCTGGTAGGGCGTCCGGCTGTCGCAGCGCGGGCAGCGGGCGATCCAGCGGCTGGCGGCCACCGGCAGGGGATAGCGGTGCCGCAGGCTCACCTGAAAGCCGTTCTCGGCCTGGTTGATCGCCGCCATCCGGGCCCGGAAGTGGGGGCCATGCACCTCCCGCACCGCCAGCACCCGATCCACCCAGGCGTGGATCATCTCGTGGCAGAGCGTGCCCAGGGTGGCCTGCCGGGGCAACGGTTCCAGCAGGGGCCGGGACAGGACGATCTCGCAGAGGTCACGCCCGTCGGCCAGACGCCCCCGCCGGTAGAAGCCGGCGGTGCGGGTGAGGCGGCCATCGCTCCAGCGCACGTCCACCAGGGGCCTGTCGTCGCGGGTGAGCTGGCCGTCGAAGTGCTCGCGATTGAGCCGGTGGAACAGGGGCAGCAGCGGTTCCAGGGGCATCGGCCCATTCTGGTGGGGTCGTCCGTCAGACTCTGCAACGCTGCGAACGGATGGGATCACCATGGACTGGGGACTGGCCCGCGATATCGGCTCCAAGCTCCTGCTGGCGGGAGCCGGTGGCTTGCTTCTGTACTGGACCATCTCGGCGGTCCGGCTGGTGCTCAGCGCCCGGGGCATCAATCCGCTGATCAAACAGTTCTTCACCCAGGTGGCCTCCGGCCAGGTGGACGGGGCCTATCTGCTCACCACCCGCAACTACCGCTCCCACGTCAACCGCCAGCAGTTCATCCGCTTCCTGGCCGGGCTGCAGCTCAACAAGTACCGCAACCTCAAGTCCGGCCGGCCGCGGCTGCAGGAGGGCCAGGTGATCCTGACGGTCAAGCTCAAGACCGACGGCAAGGAGGAACTCCCGCTCGACTTCACCTTCGTGAAGGTGGAGGAGGCCTGGCGGGTGGATCGCATCACCAAGCTGGCGGCCGCCTGAGCCGTGGCCCAAGCCCGGGCAGAGGAACTGCGGCGCCTGCTCAACCGCGCCGCCCATGCCTACTACGTCCTCGATGCTCCGGTCATGGAGGATCCGGTCTATGACCGGCTCTACCGGGAGCTGGTGGCGCTCGAGCAGGCCGATCCGGAGCTGATCCGGCCCGACAGCCCCACCCGCCGGGTGGGGGGAGCCCCGGCCGACGGCTTCACGAGCGTGGCCCACAGGGTTCCCCTGCTGAGCCTCGACAACGCTTTTTCGCACGGGGACCTGGACGTCTGGTATGGACGCCTGATCAAGGTGCTCGACCGGGAACCCCAGGAGGGCTCCCCGGCGCCGGCCCTGCCGATGGTGGGCGAACTCAAGATCGACGGCAACGCCCTCGCCCTGAGCTACGAACAGGGGGTGCTGGTGCGGGCCGCCACCCGGGGGGACGGGGAGCGGGGCGAGGAGATCACCGCCAACGTGCGCACGATCCGCAGCGTGCCCCTGCGACTGGAGCTGGCGTCACCGCCGGCCTGGGTGGAGGTGCGCGGCGAGGCCTTCATCCCCGAGGGGACCTTCGCCGCCATCAACGCCGAGCGCGCCGAGCGGGGCGAGGCCCCCTTCGCCAACCCGCGCAACGCCTGTGCCGGCACCCTGCGGCAGCTGGATCCGAAGGTGGTGGCCTCGCGGGGCCTGTCGTTCTTCGCCTATACCCTGCACCTGCCCGAGGATTGGCGGGCCGGCCCCCGGGACCCTGCCGTACCCCGCAGCCAGTGGCAGGCCCTCGACTGGCTCAAGGCGGCAGGGTTCCGCGTCAATCCCCACTGCGCCTCCTGCCCCGACCTGGCGGCGGTGAAGGCCTTCTGCGACCACTGGGAGCAGGAGCGTCGCGGCCTGCCCTATGCCACCGATGGCGTGGTGGTGAAACTCGACGACCTGCGGCTGCAGGAGGAGGCGGGCTTCACCCAGAAGGCCCCCCGCTGGGCGATCGCCCTCAAGTACGCCGCCGAGGAGGCCCCCAGCCGCCTGCTGCGTCTCACCTGCCAGGTGGGCCGCACGGGGGTCGTCACGCCGGTGGCGGAGTTCGAGCCGGTGCCCCTGGCCGGCACCACGGTGAGCCGCGCCACCCTCCACAACGCCGATCGCCTGGCGGAGCTGGATCTCTGCGCCGGCGACACGATCGTCGTGCGCAAGGCGGGCGAGATCATCCCGGAGGTGGTGCGGGTGCTGGTGGAGCTGAGGCCGGCGGGGGCGGCCCGGCTGGAGCTGCCGCCCACCTGCCCGGAATGCGGCTCGGCGCTGGTGCGGGAGGAGGGGGAGGCCGCCACCCGCTGCGTCAACAACGGCTGCCCCGCCATCCTGCGGGGATCTCTGCGTCACTGGGTGAGCAAGGGAGCCCTCGATGTGGACGGCCTGGGCATGAAGCTCATCGAGCAGCTGGTGGACCGGGGCCTGGTGGCCTCGATCCCCGACCTCTACCGCCTGGATGCCGCCCTGCTGGCCAGCCTGGAGCGCATGGGGGACACCTCGGCCGCCAAGCTGGTGGCTGCCCTGGAGGCCTCGAAGCAGCAGCCCTGGCACCGGCAGCTCTACGGCCTCGGCATCCACCACGTGGGCGAGGTCAACGCCAAGGCCCTGGCCCGGGCCTTCCCCAGCGCCACCGAGCTGGAGGCCGCCGCGCTGGCTGCCGATGGGGCATTGGTCGACGAGGACGGGGCGCCGGATCGGCTCACGGCGGTCTTCGGCATCGGCGCCGAGATCGCCCAGTCCCTGCGGCAGTGGTTCGCCACCCAGGCCAACCGGTCGCTGCTGGAGCAGCTGGAGGCGCTGGGCTTCTCCCTGGCCGCGGCGCCCGACCAGAGGGCCGACGGCGAGGGGGGGGCTCTGGCGGGGCTGACCTTCGTGCTCACGGGCACCCTGCCCTCCCTGAGCCGCGCCGCCGCCCAGGCCCTGATCGAGGCGGCCGGGGGGAAGGTGAGCGGTTCGGTGAGCCGCAGGACCAGCCATGTGGTGGCGGGCGAGGAGGCCGGCGGCAAGCTCACCAAGGCCCAGGCCCTGGGGGTGAGCGTGCTGGATGAGGAGGGCCTGCGGGCGCTGCTGGGGACCGATCCGGTCTGAACGGTCAGAGTGGGACGGCACGTCTGCAGCAGGGCCATGCGACGACGGCAACTGATTCTTCTGGCTGTCGTGGGGGGCCTGGGCTGGAGCGTGGCGCGGGCTCTGCCGCCGCCGGGCGCGTCGAAGACCCTGCAGGGCCTGGCGGCGGCGCGCGGCCTGCGCTGGGGCACCGCCGTCACCAACAGTCAGCTCCAGGATCCGGGCCTGCGGCGCCTGGTGAGCAGCCAGAGCGGCCTGATCGTGCCCGAATCGGAGCTGAAGTGGGATGGGGTGGAGGCCGCGCCCGGGCGCTTCGATTTCAGCGCCCCGGACCGGCTGCTGGCCTTCGCCCGCGAGCACGGGCTGGCGATGCGGGGCCACACCCTGTTGTGGCATGAGCAGTTGCCGGCCTGGGTCAAGGCCCTTCCGGCCGCGGACCTGGACAAGGCCCTGGCGACCTACATCCGCACCGTGGTGGGCCACTACCGCGGCCAGTTGCCGTCGTGGGATGTGGTGAACGAACCGATCGCCGACGATGGCACGGGCCTGCGCCGCAGCCTCTGGCTGGAGCGGCTGGGCCCCGATTACATCGCCCGCGCCCTGACCCTGGCCCATCAGAGCGATCCTGCAGCGGCCCTGGTGATCAACGAATACGGGCTGGAGGGTGATGACGCCAAGACGGCACGCAAGCGCCGCGCGTTCCTGGCCCTGCTGCGCCAGCTGCGCGATCGCGGCGTGCCCCTGAACGCCGTGGGGCTCCAGGCCCATCTCTATGCCAACGGCAGCGGGCCCACCACCTTCGGCACCCTGCCCGCCTTCCTGCGGGAGCTGGCCGCCCTGAATCTCGACGTCTATGTGACCGAACTGGACGTGAACGACCGGGAACTGCCGGCGGCCATCCCGGAGCGGGACCGCGCCGTGGCGGCGGTCTATACCGCCTTCATGGCGGCGGTCCTGCCGGAACCCAGGCTGAAGCTGATCACCAGCTGGGGATTGAGTGATCGCACCACCTGGCTAAATTCCTTCTTTCCAAGGGCCGATGGCCTGCCACAACGGCCGCTGCCCTTCGATGCAAACAACCAGGCCAAACCAGCCACAGTGGCTATCGTGGCGGCCTTGAGCAAGCCGTGAGCCAGCCAGATCAGGGTCACAAAGAACAAGTGAAGCCCACATGAATGAGCCAAAGCAAGCGCTTACTCATGGGTCAAAGTACAGTCCGGATAGAACCAATTCTCACCGTGAACCGCCGGAATGTCTTCATCTTCCGCTGGCGCGAACGACCTAGAACCCGCCGAAGCCGCCGGTCCCGAGCCTGACGCCCCAGCGACGGATGACGACGACGCGATTCCCAGCTCACGCCGGGCCGATCTGACCATCCTGCTGATTTCAGCTGGCTTGCTGATCACGGCCCTGGCCATCGTGATCAACTTCTTCACAGCCCGCTCCCGCGATGCGGTCATCAATGCCACTCCGATCGTGCTCAGGAGTCCGGTCACCGGCATCCTGGAGAGCCTCACGGTGGGAACCGGCGTGGAGGTCCGCCCCGGTCAGACCCTGGCGATCGTGGTGAATCCGATGGCCACCCGTGACGCGCTCACGGACCTGGAGACCCAGCGGGAAACGGCCCGGGGCCGGTTGCAGGAGCTGCGGACGCGCCGGGATCTCCGCAAGAAGCTCGTGGCCCAGCTGAACCTCGACGCCAGACAGCAGCGCAGCCTGGAAATCGCCCGCGACCAGAACGAGCGGGACAACCTCGGCTTCGCGCTGGAGAGGGCCCGCAAGGAACTGGCCTTTGCCCAACGGGAAACCGTGCGGCAGGACACGCTGTTCCGCACCGGCGCCGTGGCCGCCAACGTGGTCGATCGGGCCCGCACCACCGAACAGCAGCGTGCGCGTGAGGTGCGGGGCCTTGAAGCCCAGCTGGCCGGGCAAGCGGCGGTTCTGCAGGCCTCCAAAAGCGACCTGACCCTGCGCAACAACCGCAGCAACTCCGATCCGGTGGTGCGGCTTCAGGAGGCCACCATCGCCCTGGAGAACGCCGAAGGCGATGTGCGCACCCAGACGTTCCAGGTCAGCGGCCTGGAGCAGCAGGTGAACGTCGCCAGGAAGGAATGGCAGGAGCGCAGCCGCTCCCGACTTGTCAGCCCCCGCAGGGCGGTGGTGTGGCAACTGGGGGCCCAGCGGGGGGATTCCGTTGACGCGATGCAGACGGTGATCCAGATGATCGACTGCAGCCAACGCTGGCTGACGACCACGGTGGCAGAAAACGATCTCAACCGGATTCGACTGGGCAGCAAGGCCAGGATTGAACTGGTGGGCAGCCGCGACAAATTGCGGGGCGAAGTGATCGGGATCCGGTCCGGCATCGGCCGTACCCAGCTGGGCGAGGAAGCTCCCCAGCCCGTGCCGATCAATCTGGCCAGGGAAAGCGAAGTGAAGATCCGCATCCTCAATGATTTTCCCGCTCCTCCAGGGCAGTTCTGTTATGTGGGGTTCACGGCGAAGGTCAGCTTCCAACGATGAAGTTCCTGCATTCGTTCTCGGATCCCAACGGCAGCACCCGGATCTCCCCCTGGGTCTGGATGGTGTTGCTGCTCTCCGGGGCCAGCCTGGTGTTCGCGGTGCTGCTGGCCAATCTGCAGTTTTCTGTGGTGGCGATCGGGCTCCTTAATCCGCTGAGTTTTCGCGTCCTGCCCGAGCTCTGGCAGGTGCGGGACGTGTGGGTGGACGTGCTGCTGCCCCTGGCCCTGGCAGTGGGGATCTGTCTGGGGGCGAACCTGCTGCCCAGGCGACCTGCCTCCTATCTGCTGGCCACGGTATTGCTGTCGGTGTTCGCGATTCGCTACTTCATCTGGCGAGCCACCACCATCAACACGGCCCACCCAGCCAGCCTGGTCTTCAGCCTGATCTTCTTTCTTTGCGAGTTCACGTATCTCTTCACATCCGCTCTCCAGTTCTATCCATCCCTGAAGTTCAGACCGGAGCAGCGGCGACGCCAGGCTGATCAACTGCTGACCTGGGCAAAGGAGCATCAGCCAAGCGTCGACCTGTGGATTCCAACCTACAACGAATCTGCACAAATGGTTCGGCGCTGCATCATGGCGTGCGCCAACATCCAGTACACCAACAAGACGATTTATGTGCTCGATGACGGCCACCGCCCTGCCATCGCCGCCCTGGCTCATGAGCTCGGTGTGCAGTACCTGAGCCGACCTGACAATCTGCACCGCAAGGCCGGCAACCTCAACTACGCCCTGGCGCACTCCCATGGTGACCTGATCGCCGTTTTCGATTGCGATTTCATCCCCTTCAGCCGATTCCTGGATCGCACAGTTGGCTTTTTCAAGGACCCAAAGGTGGCCTTGGTGCAAACTCCGCAGCACTACTTCAACTCCGATTTTCATAATCGCAATCTCGGCCTGGACGTCCTTGTCCCTGACGACATGGATTATTTCTTTCGCTATGTCCAGGTCATCCGGGATCCCTTCAATGCCGTGGTCTGCTGCGGCACCTCCTACCTGGCCAGGCGATCCGCCCTGGAGGCCATCGGTGGCTATGTCACCCATTGCATCGTCGAAGACAACCAGACCGGCACCCGACTGCTCACCCGTGGCTGGCGCATGGTCTATCTCGATGAGATCCTGAGCCTGGGGGAGGTGCCCCGAACCTTCCGTGATTATCTCGAGCAACGACTGCGCTGGATGCAGGGCAACGTGCAGGTGTTCACCTCCCCCAAAGAGCTTCCCATCTGGAAGACCTTGAATTTCTGGCAGAAGGTGTTTTACCTGAATCTCTTTCTCAGTCTTCTGACTCCTTTGTTTCGCGCCATCTACATCATTTTTCCCCTGATGTCGATGCTGATCGGCTTCACGCTGATCGCCGCACCTCCGGTGGAATACATGGCCTACGGACTGCCATTTGTGATCCTGCTCTATTTTCTGCCGTCCTGGCAGACCAACGGCCATTACTTCCATTTCTGGACGGAAGTCTATGAGTCCCTGTTTTGCTTCCCTGCATTGAAACGGATGTCCCAGATCCTGTTTCGGCCCTTCCGATCCGTGGGCAGCCTGGTGACCAACAAGGACGTCAATCATCCGAAACAGACCCTTGACCTTCGTTTTGCCTGGCCTTTCCTCACCTATCTCTTCCTCTTCGTTGGCGTGCTGATCCTGAATTACGGCTTGCCACTGTTAGACATTCGCTGGTCAAGATCTCTTTTCGAGGGCGAGAGTCTGATGCTCGGGTGGAATCTGTACAACGGCATCCTGATGTTCATCTGCCTGCTGGCCTGCATCGACAAACCGATCCGGCGTCAGGCCGACCGCTTCCCCCTCGGCCTGGTGGCCTGCCTCGAAGTGCAGGGCACCGAGTACTGGGGCATCACCAACGATGTCTCCGAGCAGGGGGCCAGCCTGTTGCTCAACACCCCTGGCCCGGGGAGGGGTGAGATTCATGGCCTGCTGCGGGTGCCCCAGTACCACCTGGAGTTACCCGTCCGGCTGATGAGGACCAGCCGGCTGCGGCAGCACCACCTGTTGGGACTCAATTTCGAGATGCCCGCCCGCGAGACGGAAGCCGCCCTGATCCAGCTCATCTACGGCGAAAATGCCTGGTTCCAGAAGGTGAAGCGCGTGGGCAGCATCGAGGCCCTGTTCCTGCTGCTGGGCAGCGTGGTACGCGCCGAGCCGATCCTGCGGCGCTCCTGAGCTGCCGGCGTTGCGCAACCGCTTGGAATACGAGTGGAATCGCCGGTGCTGATTCCAATCGAAGGTGACGGGCTGCTCCTGGGGCAACGGAACTGTCAGCCCATCACCCTGCAGCTGTTGCTGAGCGACTTCAAGGACAAGGCTGACGCTCTGCGGCAGATCTGAGCCACTCCATCGCGAGGTAGTGGTCGGGGATGATCCGCGGCCGCAACCCCACCAGGGGCTCCAGCCACGGCAGCAGCAGCCCGTCGAGGCCGCGGTTCACCAGCCAGCCGGCCACCCGGAAAGCCCGGCGCCAGCGGGCCTTCGGCGCGATCAGATGCAGGGCACGGCGGTGCACCGGCCCATCGATGCAGACCAGCCAGGCCGGATCCATCCCCGCCTGCTCCATCGCCACCTCGAAGCTGGGGCGGCTGTGAAAGCTGATGTGCTGACCGTTGCCGAAGGCGTAGTACCACCAGTCCGGCCCGGGGATCTCGCCCGCCTGCCGCATCAGGGTGGAGAAGACGAACAGGGACGTGGCTCCCACCTCGTCACGCAGGAACCCAGGGGTGCCGGGCACATGTTCGATCACCTCGAAAGCGGTCTTGCAGCCGATGGGGCCATCGCCCGGGGGTTCGCAGAAGGGGCGGATCAGTTCCATGGCCGCATAGGCGTCGGTGCCGTGGAAATCGAAGCCGTGGTCGCGCAGAAGCCGCGGCAGCATGCCCAGGCCAGTGCCCAGGTCGCAGCCCGGCTCGCTGGCACCGAAGCGTCCCAGCCGGCCGATCACCAGCAGCAGCCGCAGCAGCCGCGAGGCATGCAGGTTGCGATCGACATAGCCCGTATCGCCGTAGAAGGAGTCCTCGTAGGCCACCGCCAGCCAGGAGGGCTCACCCAGGAACAGGAAGTCGCAGCTGCCGCAGTGGACGAGTTCAGCCTCCACCCGGGCCTTGCTCACCCGCTCCCGTCGCACCAGGGTGAGATGTCCGCCGCCGCAGTTGGGGCAGGCGCCGGCGGAGGGGCTGGGGGGAGTCTCGGCCGTCACCATCGCTGGCCTGCATCGCAACGCGGGATGCTACCCCGCGTTCCTCCAGGGCCAGGCGCACCTGTCGGCCCACGAGCAGCACCGCCGCCAGGGTGGCGGCCACCCCCAGCAGCCGCAGGGCCCAGGTGGCGCCATCGGCCGGGCCGGCCAGCAGCGCCGCAAAGCGGCTGGGATCGCCGGCCGCCGCCCCCAGGGAACAGAAGAGCACGGTGCCCGGGAGGATGCCGATCAGGCCGATCGAGTAGTCCCGCAGGCTCACCTCGCTGAGGCCGTAGGCCAGGTTGAGCAGGCTGAAGGGAAAGGCCGGCGAGAGCCGGGTGAGCAGCACCAGGGCCAGGCCCTGGCGGCACACCGCCCGCTCCACCGCCTGCAGCCGGGGCGCCCCAGCCAGGCGACGGCGGGCCCAGCCGCGCCAACGGCCACGGCCCAGCAGAAACACCGCCTGGGCCCCCAGGCAGGCCCCGGCGAACACCAGCACGCTGCCCCAGAACGGTCCGTAGAGCACCCCGGCCAGCATCGAGGCCCAGACCCCCGGCAGCAGCAGGGTGACCCAAAGCGCATAGAGGGGCACGAAGGCCACGGCTCCCAGCGGGGAACGGAGCCAGGGCAGCAGGTGATCCGGCAGCCAGAGCGGGTCCATGGAGCCACCGTATCGACCCTGCCTACGCTTGGGTCTGCTGCCCGTGCTGCCATGGCTGACCCCTCGGAGCTGGCCCAGCAGGTCGCCCGGGGGGCCCTGTTCCGCGGGCGCCACTGCGTCACCGGCAGCGGCGAGCCCCTGGAGGCCGCCGTGGGCGGCACGGTGCTCCCGGCGGGCGGGGGCAGCACGGTGGGCTGGCAGCTGTGCCGCAGCCGCCAGGAACTGGTGCAGTCGCTGCACAGCGGCAGCGCGCTGGGGATCGGCCTGGGCCCCCTGCAGCTGCTCAAGGCCAAGCAGGACTTCCGCGACTCCCTGAGGACCACCGCCTTCAGCCTCTCGCTGGTGGTCTGGGCCCGCCAGGTGGCCGCAGCGCTGGAGGTGGGCCAGACCCACATGCTGGACGGGCTTGCCGTGCCGGCAGGCCCCGCCGAGCTGGAGGCCTTCGTGGCCCTGCACGGGGATGGTTTCGTGGCGGCGGCGGAGGTGGGCGGGGAGTGCCACGGGGTGTTCACCTTCTATGCCCAGTCACGGGAACAGGCGCGGATGGTGGAGCGGGAGATCGGGGCGGGACTGGGCCTCGGCGGACTGTCCCTGAACCCTGCGCTGGTGGAGACCGTGACCGCGGTCGCCCGCACGGCTGCGGTGAATGTGGGCTTCCGGATGCAGGTGATCGGCAGCCGGGCCCAGCCACCGGCCGAGGCCGCCTCCCTGATCCCCTTCGCCCGCGACTTCGCCGGGCTCCCCCTGGACCAGCCCGCCCTGATCGGCCTGCGGACCAGGGGCTACGAGAGCGTGCCCGCCATCGGCGTCGCCTTCCGGGCCGTGGCCACCAACCGACAGCTGTTCAGCGGCGAGGGCCCAGGCGATGGCCTGGTTGAGCGCCGCGAACGGCTGGAGGGCCTGATCCACCAGATGGACTGGGTGGCGGACACCTACCGGCTCTACGGCGTGGCGCCGGACCCGAGCCTGGCCATCCAGCGGGCCGCCGCCACGGCGGACCTGGAGGCCTTTGACGCCTGCCTGGCCGCCTACGCCGCCGCTCCCACCGCTCCCCTGGAGCCACCGCCGCTTCCGTCCCTGGCGGCGGGCAGCCCCGAGCTGAACGTGACCCTGGGCGAGGAGCCGCCGATGGGGGGCGACGGCGGCGCCCCCTTCGCCTTCACCGGGCGGGCCGAGGCCATCCGCCAGCGGCGGCATCTGGTGGAGGTGGCTCTGCGCACCGGCTCGCGGGTGGATCAGATCCGGTTGCGCTACGCCGGCGAGGGGGATCCGCTCGAGGCGGAGGTCCATGGCGGCGGCGGCGGCGGCGACCGGGGCCGCCTGGAGCTGGGACAGGGCGTGGTGATCCGCCGCATCGAAGCCCTCAGCGGCACCAGGGTCGACCGGCTGTTCCTCACCAGCAGCGACGGCCAGCGGATCGGCGGGGGTGGCCAGGCCGGTGATCGCCCGCTCGACTGGACGGTGCCGGCCGACAGCGTGGTGCTGGGCTTCAGCGGTCGCAGCGGCCGGGAACTGGATGGCCTGCGGGCCGTGGTGGCCCACTTCGGGCCGCTGATCTGGCAGCCGCTGGAAGACTGATGGCGGAGGCCCACCGGATCGGGCCGAGCTGTGGGGAACCCCTCGAGGCCGGCGAGCGCCCTGGCAGGACAAAGGCCCCTCCAGGGAGGGGCCGGATGGAGCGGATGCCCTGGCTGGCAGGGTGATCAGATCAGGGCGGGCAGCTGCTGGATGAGATTGATCTGGCCGCCTTCCACCAAGTAGCTGCTGCTCGTCTGGGCGTTGGTCCCGATGTTGCCGTTGCGCAGGTTGTGGGCCTGCACATCGGCGAGGAAGAAGGAGCCACCTTTGGCCCCGTAGATCTCGGAGACATCGATGATGCCGGAAGACTCCCAGTTGCCGAAGTCGGCGGGGTTGGGATCGGTCTGGCCGTAGACCCCAGGCACCGCCGTGCGATCGATCTGGGCCCAGCGTTCACTCACGGCCTGGCCGGTGACAGAATCGGTGGCGGTGGCACTCACCTTCCAGATCGAGGCCTCACCGAACTCCGGGGCGAAGTTGCTGGCGGGAATCGAGCGATCCTCCTGGACGTAGATGAAGCCGTCTTCGCCCCAGGTGAGGTTGTCGGGGGAGCGGATGCCTCTGGCGGGAACGGCGAGCCGGTCGGCGTCGTAGATCACCTTCAGCGCCGTGCTGTTGCCGGCGCGGATCCTGCCGGCGCCATCAAAGGCCCCGGCGAAATCAAGCGTCAGCAGGTTGCCGAACAGATCGGCCCCACTGCCACCGGTGGTGGCGAACACGGCCTGCTGGCCGTTGGCCGGATTGACGTGGACATCCTCGAGGCGGTTGAGCTGGAGGGCACCTTTCGAGAAAGCCAGGTCCTTGAGCTGGGTGCCGGTCAGGGCCGCCACGTCCGAGCCGGTTCCCAGCAGCTGCCAGGTGCCGCCTGCGGCCGTGCCCAGGGCCAGTTTGTTCAGATCAGCCGAATCGGGAACACCGGGGCTGCCTTCGGCGGTGCCGATGCTGCCGCCGCTGGGCACCCAGGTGTAGAGACTGCCCTTGGTGGACGCCAAGCCGTTGCGCTCGAGGAACGTGGCCCCGGGAGCGCTGGATTTCTCGCCGACCCACAGGTAGATGGGCGCGGTGTTGTCGTCCATCAGCAGCACGCCCACGGTGTTGGGGCTGCCGGTATCGATCAGGGTGCCGTTCTCCCAGCCCGCCCGGCCTAGCCCGGGCAGGGACCAGAACCCACCCGTGGCGGTATCCAGGGCCCACATCCGGCCCACATTGCCGTTCTCCTCGCCGGTGAGATAGATGTCATCGGCGAAGCCGCGACCCTTGCCGAAGCTGTTGGCGCCGATGTAGGTGGACGAACAGAAGCGCCCGAAGCCTCCGCCCTCGATCTGGGAGCTATTGCTCACCAGAGTGCCGCTGGCGTCGTAGATCTTCGTGTAGGCGATGCCTCCCGAGAGGATGGCCGACTGGTAACCGTTGCGGGCGTCGTCGTCGGTGTCCTTGTCGACGATGAACTTGCTGACGCGGGCACCGGTGAGCGCCACCCCGTTCACCAGATAGCCGAAACCGGCCGAGGAACCCAGTTCGCTGTTCACGAGCAGGGTGTAGGTGCCGTTGCCGTTGTCGTAGGCACCCATGCCATCGAAGATGCCGGTGGGGGCGTAGACGTTGTCGCCGGCGTTCAGGCCATTGGTGAATTCACCGTTGGTGATCAGGTTGCTGACCTTCAGCTGCGGGGCACCGGCCACGTCCTTGAGCATGGTGGGGGCGAAGCTGCCGGCCCCGGCCACCGGCGGCGCGGCAATCAGGGCTTCGAGATCGAACACGTTGAGCGTGTTCGACACCTCGTTGGAGACCACCAGCTGAGGCCGCCCGGTGGGGCTCTGCTTGGCCTCGACGATGTGCAGACCTTCCGGCGAAATGCTGCCGGGGATCACCGCGGAGGTCACGAACTCGCCGGCCCTTGGGTCCGTGATGTCGAACACCGCCAGCATCGAGCTGGTGGTGCGCTCCAGGCTCACGATCGCGTAGCTGCGACCCTTCAGCTGGGCCACCACGACGCCCTCGGGTTCGACACCCTTGCTGTCGCTGCGGCCATCGGCATACACACCCGCCGCGAAGGCGACCGTCTGCAGGGTGTTGCCGCTGTCCCACAGTGGAACACCGGTGTCGCCATCGAAGACGCTGATGCTGCGGCTGCCGAAGGTGGTGGCGCGGTCGCTGGCGCCGACCTTGGCGTCATCCGTCAGGGTGCGGACGTTGGGGTCAGGCCCATTGCCGGACTCATCCTTGTAGCCGGTGTAGTCCCGCGCATCGCCCTCGTTGGCGATCACGAAGTAGTCCTTGCCCTTCACCCGGTAGGCGGCGATGCCGTCCGCCATGCGCAGGCCTTCGAAGGCCTGGCCGAGCTTGGGGGCGAAGATGCTGGTGCCACCCGAGCCGTCCTTGTCGCTGAGGTCCACCAGCTGGTTCTTGAAGTCGACGGTCCCCAGGCCGAAGATCTTCTCAATGGTGTTGGTGGCCAGGTTCACCTTGGCAACGCCGTTGTTCTCCTGCAGCGTCACATAGGCGTAGTTGCCGAGGATCGAGACGTATTCCGGTTCGATGTCGGTGGCCTTGGTGGTGCCTTCGGGGCCGGAGATGCGGATGGGGAGTTTGCCGTCCTCGGCGGAGGGCAGGGCGACGGTGTCGAAGCGCAGTTCGGTGTAGCTGAAGCGCGGATTCTGCCTCCCCTGGATATCGATGATGCCGATGCTGCCCGCAGGATCCTTGCTGCGATCGGTGGCATAGCCGCTGATCGGCTCCCCTTCATTGGCGATCACCAGCTTGGTGCCCTGATCGTTGAAGGCGATCGAATCGGGCAGGTAACCAACCTGCACATCCTGCAGGAAGGCCAGGGTGCCATCGGTGCCCACCCAGTAGAAGCGCACCACACCCTTGCCGCCGGTGCTGGCGTAGTCACTCGGGGACAGCGCCACAGCCAGCAGGTTGCCGTAGCTGGCCACGGACTGGGAGTTGTAGCCCGTGAGCTGCAGCCGATCCCCCTGAATCGTGAGCTTGGTGGGATCGGTGGCATTGGTCACCTGCAGGGTGCCACCACCGCCGCTGGAGACCACGAACACCTGACCCCCGATGCTCACGGTGGTGGAGATTTCCGTCTGGAACTGCTCCGTCGTCGGCTTAGAGGGATCGGGTGAGAGATTGATGCGACCCAGCAGGGGTTCACTCGGCTCTGGCGACTTCGGACCGGGGAAAGCGTTGCGGTTGGCCAGAGCCGGTGCGGCAGGAACCACAGGCGACGCGCTTCGGGCGGCTACCTCTTCCGGCAGGATCAATTCACTGACGGCACTCTTGGCCTTGGAGGAGGCAACCATGGATGCGAAGAAGTGTTCACTACGAACAACCATGGCCGGAGCACGAAACCTCCTCGTTAGGCTTTGGTTATGCCTTGGCAAAGAACACGTTCCGCTGTCGTGCCCATGACGATGTGCCCATCGCCATGGGATGACTGGCGCGATCACGGCGATCCTGCACCGAGCGTCGCCCGCCCCAACCACGCACCCGAACGCCAAGGGCCACCGGACCTGGCGGCTGCAGGTCTCCGGTCAGGCAGGTTCCCGTCTCCTGCGAATCCCCGGGAGGTGCCTACCCATCAGCCAGGCGAACAACGCGTTCCCTGACACCACAGGGCCCTGAACCCATCACCCACGCGACCGGCTCAGGCCCGGATCCGGGGCTGCGCTCAGGCCTGGCTGCCAAGGCCCAGGGACCTCAGCCTCCCAGGTCCGCCAGCCGCTGCCGCGCCAGCGCCGCCTGGGCCTCCGCTTCGGCCAGATTGGCGCGGCACTCGGCCACCACCTCGGGCGGCGCCTTGCCGGCGAAGTTGGGGTTGGCGAGGCGGCCGGCCAGCCCGCTGATCTCCTTGGTGGCCTTGGCGATGTCCTTCTCCAGGCGGGCGCGCAGGGCGTCGAGGTCGACCAGGCCCTCCAGGGGCAGCAGCACCTGCAGCTCGCCGCTCACCGCCGCCAGGGCCCGGGCCGCGGGCCGCTCTGCCGCCGTCGCCGGATCCAGCACGGTCACGCTGTCGGCCTTGGTGAGGGTGGTGATGTCGGCGGTGCCCTCCCGCAGCACCGCCGCCAGCTCCTCGCGGCCGGTGATGAACAGCACCGGCGCCCCCTGGGAGGGCTTGAGGCCCGCCACGGCCCGCAGGTTGCGCACCACCCGGATCGTCTCGATCAGCTCAGCGAACGAAGCCTCCAGACCTGCATCGAGGGCGGCGCTGTCGGCCGCCGGCCAGCTCTGCAGGGCCAGGAAGGTGCCCTCGGGGGCGCCGGTGAGCCCGTGCCAGAGCTCCTCACTCAGGTGGGGCATCAGCGGATGCAGCAGCACCAGCAGCTCCGCCAGCACCTTGGCCAGCACCTGCCGGGCGACGCGCTGGTCGGCGAGGGCGGTCGTGTCGGCGGCATCGGCGACGTTCAGTCGCCGTTTCAGCAATTCAATCGTCCAGTCGCACACCTCGTTCCAGGCGAACTCGTAGAGCCCCTTGGCGGCTTCCCCCAGGCCGTAGCTGGCGTAGCGCTCCGCCGTTTCACGCTTCACCCGCTCCAGCCGCGACAGGATCCAGCGGTCGGCGAGCTGCAGGTGGGCGGGATCCGGAGCACCCAGGCTGGCGGGCGTTTCACCGCCCAGGTTCATCAGGGCGAAGCGGGTGGCGTTCCAGAGCTTGTTGGCGAAGTTGCGCGCCGCCTCCACCGTGGCGGAGCTGCCGTCGTCGCGGTTGTAGTCGAGGCGGATGTCCTGGCCGGCGCCGGCCACCTCCCGCACCAGGGCGAAGCGCAGGGCATCGGCGCCGTAGCGCTCGATCAGCGGCAGCGGGTCGATGCCGTTGCCGGCGCTCTTGCTCATCTTGCGGTTGTTCTCGTCCCGCACCAGGCCGTGGATCATCACGTCGGCGAAGGGCATCCAGGCCTGGCCTGCGCCGAGGGGCTGCATGGCGCCGGCCAGCATCGTCATGCGGGCCACCCAGAAAAAGATGATGTCGAAGCCCGTCACCAACACGCTGGTGGGGTACCAGCGGGCCAGATCGGCGGCCTCCGTCTCGGGCCAGCCCAGGGTGGAGAAGGGCCACAGGCCGCTGGAGAACCAGGTGTCGAGCACGTCCGGGTCCTGCTCCAGCTGCAGTTCCCGGCCGGCGGCACGGGACGCCTCGCCGTAGGCCGCTTCCGCCTTGGCGGCGGCCTCCGCGGCATCACGGGCCACAACGTAGGGGGTGGCCTCAGTGATCACGCCGCCGGTCTCGCTCACCACGAACCAGGCGGGGATGCGGTGGCCCCACCAGAGCTGGCGGCTGATGCACCAGTCGCGGATGTCGGTGAGCCAGTCGCGGTAGACCTTCTCCCAGCGCTCCGGCACAAAGCGGGGCGCGCCGCCATCGAGGGCCTCGCGGCAGCGGGCGGCCAAGGGTTCGGCCTTCACGAACCACTGGGTGGAGAGCAGGGGCTCCACCGGCACCTTGCCGCGATCCGAGAACGGCACGCTGTGGCGGTGGGGCTCCACCTTCACCAGGAAGCCCTCGGCCTCCATCGCCGCCACCACCGCCGCCCGGGCCTCGAAGCGATCCAGGCCGGCGAAGCGGCCGGCCGCGGCGTTCATGGTGCCGTCCTTGGCCATCACCGTGATCAGGGGCAGGCCGTGACGGCTGCCGATGGCGAAGTCGTTGGGGTCATGGGCGGGGGTCACCTTGACGCAGCCCGTGCCGAAGGCCGGATCCACGTGCTCATCGGCCACGATCGGGATCTGGCGCCTCACCAGGGGCAGATCGATCGTGCGCCCCACCAGGGCGGCGTAGCGGGGGTCGCTGGGGTGCACGGCCACGCCGGTGTCGCCCAGCAGGGTTTCAGGGCGGGTGGTGGCCACCACCAGGTGATCGGTGCCGTCGGCGGCGGGGCCGCCGGAGAGGGGATAGCGGAAGTGCCAGAGGTGGCCGTCGAGCTCCTTCATCTCCACCTCCAGATCGCTCACCGCCGATCCCGAGGCCGGGCACCAGTTCACCAGGTACTCGCCGCGATAGATCAGCCCCTGCTCGTGCAGGCGCACGAAGGCCTCCACCACGGCTTCGCTGAGGCCGGGATCGAGGGTGAAGCGCTCCCGGCGCCAATCCACCGAATAGCCCAGACGGCGCAGCTGGCCCACGATGGTGCCGCCGCTCTCGCCCTTCCAGGCCCAGGCGCGTTCAAGAAAGGCATCGCGACCCAGGTCGTCCTTGCTGCCGCCCTCGGCCTTGATCTGCTTCTCCAGGATCGTCTGCACCGCGATCGAGGCGTGGTCGGTGCCCGGCAGGCACAGCACGTTCTTGCCCTGCAGGCGCTGGAAGCGCACGATCGTGTCGATCAGGGCCGTCTCGAAGCCGTGGCCCATGTGCAGGCTGCCGGTCACGTTCGGCGGTGGGATCACCACCGCGAAGGGCTCACCGTCGGCGGCCGGATCGGGATGGAAGGCAGCGGCCTCCTCCCAGGCCGCCTGCCAGCGCGCCTCGGTGGCGGCCGGGTCGTAGGTCTTGGCGAGGGGCTCGGCGGACACAGGGGACGTTGGGCAGTGGGCCCATGGTCGCAAAAGGGCACCGCTGGGTTGGGTGTGCGGCGGCGTCACTCGGGGGCGATCGTCATGCCCTGGCGCTCAACTGCCGAGGATGTTGATGGCCCTGGCCGCGATCACGGCGATGGTCAGCAGGGAGATGGAGCTTTCCAGCATCATCAGCATCATGGCCCGCGGGCTGAGTGGGATGGCCCCGGTGGGGCTGAAGGCCGTCGCCGTCGAAAAGCCCAGGAACAGGTAATCGATGAAGGTGGGGCGCCAGTCTGGGCTCACGGCATCGGGCACCCCCTCCTGGGGGAAGAACCAGTCGGCCCGGATGGGCAGACGATTGAGCCGTGCCTCGGGGCCGCCGCGATCGAGATGCCAGAACGCCAGAGAGAAGGTGACCACGTTGGAGACCCAGATCGCGATGCCCGAGGCGAGCAGCTCGATGGCATTGAGCTGTCCTCCGCCGAACAGCATCTCCCGAATCAGAACGACCAGATTCGCCAGGGTGAGGCTGCCGACGGCCCCAACGAAGAGCCAGGTGGTGGCGCGCTCGATGCGCAACCAGCTCCGGCGGCCGGCCGTCAGTCCGACGGCCAGCATCGGGATCAGAGCCGTCGCGAAGAGGAGGTAGTCGAAGCCGTGGGGAAAGAGCCGGAACCGGTTGGGCAGCCCCCTCTCCAGCGCCCAGAGGACGACCACCGCGAGCGCGGCGGACCAGCGCAGTTCGATGCGCAGGGATTTTGCTGGCTTGCCCTGGATCACGCGCTCTACTGCAGTGCCATGGCCACCCGCAGCCGTTCCTCCGGTCTGATCAGATGGTCGAGATCCTCGGCGTCCTTGTCGACGGCGATCTCCACCCAGTTGACCTCGCCACTGAACGTACCGCCGGCTGTCGGGTAGTCGTCGGTCACCGGTGAGCCGGCCTCGAAGCCGACATCGCAGGTCTCGTCGGCGGAGAACACCATCGGTTCGGTCTGCTCCACCCGGCCTTCGCCTGCCATCTGGCCGTCCACATAGAGCGTCACCGTGCCCCCCTTGGCCAGGCCGCCGCCGTCGTAGGCGAACTCCATCCGCACCTGATGGGTTCCTGCCGGAATCGTCGCCGTGCCCGCGACGGTGTACCGGTGGACGCCATAGAAGTTGTAGCAATACTTCGGCTTGCCTTCTTTGGCGTAAAGGCTCCAGCCACCGGTAAGGCCACCCTGGGCGACAATCACGCCCTCGGCACCCTCTGGAGGCACCACCACCTCGGCAGTGATGGCGTGCGACTTGTTCTTGAAGTTGACGATCGAGCTTTCGCTCAGCCGCCCCATGCCGCCGAACAGCACTTGCCGTGTTCCTTTGATCAGCTGCGGCCGGCCGGCGATCTCGGGATTGGCCCGCTCGGCGAAGCGATCATCCAGCGGCAGCACGTTGTACCTGGTGGCTTCGATCAGCCACAGCCGCTGCAGTTCATGGAGCTTCTGGGGATGTTCCCTGGCCAGATCCTTGGCCTGGGTCCAGTCGGTGCTGGTGTCGTAGAGCTCCCAGACATCGTCGTCGAACGCGGCAAGTTGCACCTGGCCGGTCACCCAAGGCGTCCGGTGCCTGGTCACGGCGGTCCAGCCCTTGTGGTAGATGCCGCGGTTGCCCATCATCTCGAAGTACTGGGTCTGGCGCCGTTCGGCCGCCTTGGGGTCGTTGAAGGAATAGGCCATGCTCACCCCTTCGATCGGCCGCTGCTGCACACCATTCACGAAGGTGGGCTGGGGCAGGCCCGCCGCTTCCAGAATCGTGGGGGCCACATCGATAACATGATGGAACTGGCTGCGGATTTCTCCCCTGGCATGGATTCCCCTGGGCCAGTGGACGATGGTGCCGTTGCGGGTACCGCCGAAGTGGGAGGCCACCTGCTTGGTCCACTGGTAAGGCGTGTCCATGGCGTGGGCCCAGCCCACCGCGTAGTGGTTGTAGGCCTCGACTCCGCCCAGCTGATCCAGCCGCTCGGTGAGAAACTCGGCGGTTTCGAGGTGGGCAAAGCCTGTGAGCGGAGCCATTTCGTTGAAGCAGCCCTGGAGGGAGCCCTCCGCTGAGGCGCCGTTGTCGCCGATGATCACGTAAATCAGCGTGTCTTCGAGAATCTCAAGGTCCTGAAGCGCATCGATCAAGCGGCCGATGTGATGGTCGGTGTGCGCCAGGAAGCCCGCATACACCTCCATCTGGCGGGAGAGAATCGGCTTCATCTCGGCCGTGATCGTGTCCCAGGCGGGGATGTCGGAATGGCGCCCCGTGAGCTGACAGTCGGCAGGAATCACCCCCAGCTGCTTCTGACGGGCGAAGGTTTCTTCCCTCAGAGCGTCCCAGCCCTGGTCGAACTGGCCTTTGTACTTGTCGGCCCATTCCTTGGGCACATGGTGCGGGGCATGGGTCGCGCCAGGGGCGAAATAGGTGAAGAACGGCTTGTCGGCCATCAGCGCCTTCTGCTGGCGAATCCATTGGATCGCCTTGGTGGTCAGATCTTCGCTGAGGTGATAGCCCTGTTCGGGAGCTTTCTGGGGTTCCACCGGCGTGGTGCCTTCGTAGAGCGCCGGATACCACTGGTTGGTTTCACCGCCGATGAAGCCGTAGAAGTATTCGAAGCCGCCGCCGCCGGTGGGCCAGGCATCGAAGGGCCCCATGGGGCTCGTCTGCCAGACGGGCACCTCATGGCACTTGCCGAACTGCGCGGTGGAGTAGCCGTTGAGCTTCAGGGTGCGGGCAAGTGGGGAACAGCTGTTCGGCAGGATCGAGTTGTAGCCGGGCGCTCCCGTGGCCATCTCGGTGATGCCGCCCATGCCCACCGAATGGTGGTTGCGGCCCGTCAGCATGGCCTGGCGGGTGGGGGAACAAAGGGCGGTGGTGTGGAAGCGGTTGTACTTGAGGCCGCCTACGGCCAGCCTCTCGATGTTCGGCGTCTGGCAGGGTCCACCGAAGGCGCTGGAAGCACCGAACCCCACGTCATCCAGCAGGATCACCAGCACATTGGGTGCTCCCGCCGGCGGCCGCAGATCCCGGATCGGCGGATAGGTCGTATCTGGATCCCTGGCGTCGTAGGTGGTCAGGCCCACATGGGGTTGATCGGGGATCGGCAGGATCTGGCGTTGCACGGGATTGGCTGAGGTCATCGGTGAAGGCCTGTTCGGGATGGAGCAACTGGGAACGGATGGGTGGATCGCAGCGACGCTCCGCTGGCACCCGGACGAAACGCAACTACTGCCGCGCCAGGATCATGCGCATCTTCTCTTCCTGCGACTCCACCGATGTGCCGGTCACATCCACCAGCGCCCGCTTCACCGTGCCGGTGAAAGCGAAGGGTGGCTTGTAATCGGGCATGGTGGGTGAGCCGGGATCGGCGCCCACCGCCGCCCCCGCCGCCAGGCCCAGGCTCAGGGGAATCGTGACCGGAAGATGGCCCTCACCCACGGCCTGGCCATCCACGAACAGCTTGATCGCCGCCGGGGTGCCCTTACCGTTGGCGATGTCAGCCGGACCCGTGGGGGTGAACTCCACGCTGAAGATGTGATGGCCGCTGGGAATCGACGCCGTGGAGGTGATGCGGAAGTGGCTCTCGGCCACATAGTTGTAGCCGTAGGTGAGCAGGCCGTTCTGCACGTAGAACGCGAAACCACCGTCGTTGCCCCCCATGCTGAACAACACCCCATCGGCTCCACCTTCGGGCACCACGGCCTCCACTGAGATCGAGTGGGGCCGGTTCATCACCCTGGGGGCCGCGTTGGTGGGCACCACCTGGGTTCCTGGGAAATAGACGTAGCGCTGTCGATCGGCGGCGATCTGAGGGCGCTCCACCCCGAAACGCTGGGTGCCGCGGCTGTCGATCGGCAGCACGTTGTACTTGCCGGCCTCCACGTACCACATGCCGATCATGGCGATGAGGCGGTCGCGCTCGCTGGCAGCGAGGTCGTTGGTTTCGGCGAAATCCTCCTCGAGGTTGTAGAGCTCCCAGCCATGGGCGTCGAGCTGGATCAGCTGGTCGTAGGAGATGGGATCGCCGAACCGGCGGCCCGATTCGCTGAAGGAGGTACCGGGCCAGGGGCAGACCGCACGCCAGCCCTGGTGATACAGGGAGCGATGGCCGAACATCTCGAAGTACTGGGTGAGATGCAGGCTCGGCGCGGTGGCGTCGTTGAAGCAGGAGGCCAGGCTGATGCCCTCGATCGGGCTCTGGGTCACCCCCCGGATGGTGGTGGGCGCCTCAATCCCCAGGGCATCGAGCACGGTGGGCACCATGTCGATCGCATGGGCGTACTGGCTGCGGATCTCCCCCCTGGCGTTGATGCCTTTCGGCCAGCTCACGATGAAGGGATCGCTGGTGCCGCCCCGGTAGGTCTCGCGCTTCCAGCGGCGGAAGGGGGTGTTGCCGGCATGGGTCCAGCCCCAGGGGTAGTGGTTGAAGTACTTCGGTCCGCCGATGTCGTCGATGGCGGCCAGGTTCTGCTCCAGGTTTTCCGGCACGTTGTTGAAGAACTTGCCCTCGTTCACCGATCCGGTGGGCCCACCCTCGGAGCTGGCGCCGTTGTCGGAAATGACCATGATCAGGGTATTTTCGTATTCGCCCAGATCCTTGAGGAACGCGATCAACTCGCCGATGTAGTGGTCAGTGTGCTCCAGGAAGCCGGCGAACACCTCCATCATGCGGGCATACAACCGGCGCTCATCGTCCGAGAGAGAGGCCCAGTCCTGCACGTCGGGATCGTGGTGGGAGAGAGTGGTGTTCGGGGGAATGATGCCCAGCTCCTTCTGGCGGGCGAACGTCTTCTCGCGGTAGGCGTCCCAGCCGTCGTCGAATTGGCCCTTGTATTTGTCGGCCCATTCCTTCGGCACATGGTGGGGCGCATGCATGGCGCCGGTGCAGAAGTACATGAAGAAGGGCTTGTTCGGCGCCACCTGCTTGGCATCGGCGATCATCGCCTTCGCCTTCTCCACCAGATCCGGCGTGAGGTGATAGCCCTGCTCAGGAGTTTTCTCAGGTTCCACCTGGGTGTTGTCGCGCACCAGCTCGGGGTAGTACTGGTGCGTGTCGCCGCCGAGGAAGCCGTAGAAGCGCTCAAAACCTCTTCCCAGGGGCCAGCGGTCGTAGGGTCCGGCGGCGGAGGTGGCCTCCGCAGGTGTGAGGTGCCACTTACCCACGGCATAGGTGTTGTAGCCCTTCTGCAGCAAAATCTCGGAGAGGAAGCCGTTCTCGAACGGGATGTAGCCGTTGGAGCCTGGGTAGCCCATCGACCCCTCGGTGATGCAGGCCAACCCGTTGGAATGGTGGTTGCGCCCCGTGAGCATGCAGGAGCGTGACGGCGAGCAGAGCGCCGTGGTGTGCATGTTGCTGTAGCGCAGCCCATCGGCCGCCAGGGCATCCAGATGCGGCGTGGCGATCGGACTGCCGTAGCAGCCGAGCTGCCCGAAGCCCGTGTCGTCCAGAACGATGTACAGCACGTTCGGCGCACCCTCCCCGGCCCGGTTGGGCTCGGGCCAGGCCGGGGTCGACACATCGGCGGTTCGGCCGATCACACCGGGGAAGGCGGTGCCGGGTTTGTATTCGTTGAGGGGCATCGGGGACGTCGCAGTGGCAGTGGTCTTGTTGAGAAAGCTAATCAGAGCATCCTGGGCTAGCCCATGGCCAGCGAAATCGTTGTAAACGTCCTCCCGAGCTGCCATCTCAGCCGGCCACGTGTCTCGTCACCTTGTCGGCAGGGGGCGTGCGGTCACGAGAGCAAGCTCAATCTGAATCACGTGATCACGCGGATATCCCGTGAGGTTCTACATGACCTCCAGGGCGATCAGAATCACCAGAGGCACGTCAACTTGCCGTGGCCATGACCTCGGCAAGTTGACGCTCTAAACCATGAATCACTCCGAGAAAGGTGCAGTCCTGAACCAGGGAGGTGAAGCGCCTAGGAGTCCGTCAGGAGCCATCAGATGCGCGAACGGCGCAGCAAGAAGCCTGCGGATCGCTGTTGTGGTCATCGTTGGGTTGACCATGGTGTAGGCGAGCAGAATGCTGACCCGAATGCCAGCATTTCGTGACTCGTACCAGTATTCGGGCCTGGAATGATCTGGGCTTCCTGCTGCGATCTTCCGTGTTTTCCGAAGTGGACCGTTGATGCTCAACCTGAATCACCAGGAGGCTGGGGGGACAGTTCGCTCGCCACCGAACGTGGTCACGGGCCATAGATCTGAGCAAGCCCGATTGACCCAGGACTCTCAGGAGGCCGTCAGCCGTTCCAGGTAGCCCGCCAGGGTGCCGGCGTTGCTCCATGGGTGGGGTGTGAGCGTGGCTGACCCTTCACCGCCTCCCCATGGTGGTCCTGCCCGTGGGATTCGGACCGGCCGGGTCGTAGGTCTTGGCGAGGGGCTCGGCGGACACAGGAGACGTTGGGCAGTGGGCCCATGGTCGCAAAAGGGCACCGCACCTAGGTTGAGCCCATGGCTGATGGCTGGGAGTCAAGGCTGGAGCGCTGGCGGCAGGCGGGCCTGATCGAAGCCGCCAACGCCGAAGCCATCCGGGCCTGGGAGCGGGCCCAACCCAGCCCCCAACGGCTGCGGGTGCCGGTGCTGGTGGCCGTCGCCCTGGGGGGCGTGCTGGTGGCCGCCGGGCTGCTGCTGTTCGTCTCCACCCACTGGCAGGCCCTGGGGCCGGGTCAACGCTTCGGGCTATTGCTGGCGCTGGTGGTGGGACTGCACGGGGGCGCCGCCGCCGTGGAGGAGCGCTTCCCGCCCCTGGCGGTGACCCTGCACGGCGTGGGTACGGTCACCCTTGGGGCCGGCATCTTCCTGGCCGGCCAACTGTTCCACCTGGAAGCCCACTGGCCCCTGGGGCTGCTGCTTTGGGGCCTGGGCGCGGGCCTGGGCTGGGGATTGCTGCGCCAGTGGCCCCAGCTGGCGCTGCTGGCCCTGCTGGGGCCGGCCTGGCTGATCAGCGAATGGCAGCTGGCCGTTGACGGTGCCACCGATGGATTCCAGGGAGGATCGGTGGATCCGACGGCTGTGGCGGCACCGGCGGCCAGCCTGCTGCTGCTCAGCCTCTGCTACCTGGCGGCACCGGCGGTGCCGGGCCCCGTCGCGCCGGCGCGGCGGGTGCTGCTGTGGCTGGGTGGGCTAGGCCTGCTGCCGACGGGCCTGCTCTGGCTGCTGTTCACCCTTTCGGCTCCGCGCACGGCGCCCCTGCCGCTGCCACTGGCGCTCGGCGGCTGGGCCGTGGCCCTGGGCACCCCCCTGCTGCTGGGCCTGCGCCTGCGGGGGCGACGCGCCTGGCCGCTGGCGGTGGCGATCGGCTGGCTGCTGCCGGGGTTGGCGATGGTCTGGGGGACCCATCAGGACGCCGGCGTGTTCACCTACCTCTGGTGGGCCGTGGGCGGCCTGTTGCTGGTGGCCTGGGGCGTGCTGGATGGCCGCTCCGAGCGGGTCAACATCGGCGCCGCCCTGATCGCCATCGACCTGCTGGCGTTCTATGTCTCGCAGGTGATGGACAGCCTGGGCCGCTCCGCCAGCCTGATCGGCCTGGGGGTGCTGTTCCTCGGCGGCGGCTGGGGGCTGGAGCTGCTGCGCCGCCGGTTCGTGGCCCGGGCCCTGGGCAGGGGGACCCCATGATCCCCACGGTGCGGAAGGGACTGCTGCTGGCCCTGCTGCAGGGGGGCCTGCTGCTGAGCCTGGGGGGTCAGCTGCTGCTGGATCGGGCCACCCGGCCACGGGGCTGGATCCTGACCCAGCCGGTGGATCCCCATCTGCCGATCCGGGGGCGGTACGTGAACCTGGGTCTGCTGGTGCCTGCCCCCGAGAGGCCGGCCGGCCAGGACATTCCCTGGTCAGGGGAGCGGGTGGTGCTGCGCTCCGAGGCCGGGCAGGTGCGCGCCGACCTGGCCGGCAGCACCACCCCCCTCTCCCGGAGCCTTCCGGCGACTCCAGAGGGCGAACGCTGGCGCCTTGGGCCATCGGTGGCCTACTTCATCCCCCCCGGGGTGGCGGATCCCTCCCGCCGCCCGCCCGGCGAACAGCTCTGGGTGGAGGTGACCCTGCCGGCGCAAGGTCCGCCCCGGCCGATCCGGCTGGGGCTGAAGCGGGGCGAACGGCCGATCAGCCCCCTGCAGCTGCGCTGAGGTTGGCACCGGCCGTTTTCATCGCCGCAGGAACCGGCGACGGCGCGCCAGCCCGATCATCCGCATCACCCAGCTCTTGGTGGTTCTGAGCGGCAGGAAGGCCACGGCGGTGCTGATGCACCCGTTCGGTGATGGCGAACGGACGGAGCGTCGTCTGAAGCCCGTGGGGATCGGACGCCGCTGCAGAGGCTGACATTCCATGCGCAGCAAGGCGGGGAGCCACCACAGCCAGCTGAGGGAGGCGGGCCCCACTGACGCGCTCGATCGCCGCTGGCCTGAGCCCCTGATCGAGCGGGCGAAACACCTCCTGCCCGAAGACGTTCTGCACCACGAACAACAGCACGAAGCCGATCACCGCCGCGATCAAGGGCGTGGTGACCCAGCCGGAGGCGATCCCCACCAGCACCCCCCAGCGGATCTGCCGCACGCCCCGGAGGCCCTGGAGCAGCCCGATGCCGAGCACCGAACCGATCACGGCCTGCGATCCCGAGACCGGCAGCAGGGGAATCGTCGGC
>CALRQM020000027.1:0-36598 GCA_943370335.1 Bordetella parapertussis
GAGGCGAACGCCAATCATGGATGTCGTCTGCAGAGCGGCCAGGCCGCAAATTCCGCTGACCTTACCCGTAGACCCGCGGTTCGGGACAGACCCCTTGGACCCGTTTGAGGACCTCCCCGTAGGCCTCGACAACGCCGCCGAGGTCCTGGCGGAAACGGTCCTTGTCGAGAATTCGCTCCTCCTCATCGCTCACCGCCCGGTTCCAGAGGCGACAGGTGTCGGGGCTGATCTCATCCGCCACCACCAGTTCGCCGGCGGCGGTGAACCCCAGTTCGATCTTGAAATCCACCAGTTCGAGCCCCACCTCGGCGAACAGCTGGCGCAGGGCGTCGTTGACGCGGAAGGCCAGGTCCCTGATGGCCTCCATCTGGGTGGAGGTCACCAGCTGGAGCCGCTCCAGCCGCGCTTCGCTGAGCAGGGGATCGCCCAGGGCGTCGTCCTTGTAGTACAGATCGAGAAGCGGCGGATCCAGGGGAGTCCCCGCCGAGATCGGCATCTGGCGACAGAGGGAACCGGCGGCCACGTTCCGCACCACCACTTCCACCGGCACCACCCGCACCGGCCGGACCATCATCCAGTGACCCCCGTGCAGGCCCAGGTAGTGGGTGGGTACCCCCAGCCGCTCCAGATGCTCGAACAGGAGGGCGGAGATGCGGCAGTTCAGGGCCCCCTTGCCGAGCAGCTGGGCCTTCTTGAGGGCATTGAAGGCCGTGGCATCGTCCTTGTACTCCACGGCCACCACGTCGACCTGATCGGTGGCGTAGACCCGCTTCGCCTTGCCTTCGTAGAGGAGGGTGCCGGTGGCAGGGGGCTGGGTCATGGGGCGGGAGTGGTGGTCGGGGCCGGTTCCGTCGCCGGTACCGGAAGGTCAGCGGCATGGCCGCCGGGGTCGCGGGGGGAGCGCAGCTGGATCTCCAGCTGGCGGGTGCGCGGTGCCGAAGCCGGATCCTCGCGCCGCCAGCGCCATTCCCCGTAGGCGTCGTCGAGGCGGCCACTGAGCCGCAGGCGCCGCTCCACGGCCCGCCCCGAGGGCAGGGCGGCCTGGGTGTCCAGCAGTTCCGCCACCAGGCCCCAGGCCCCCGCCGCCGCCGCCTGGTCGAGGGCCGCCTCCAGCAGGGCCTCCCGCTCCGGCGCCGGCAGCTCCGCCAGCAACCCCACGGCCTGCTGCAGACGCAGGGCCCCCGCCAGGCCGCCCTGGCGGGCCCGCACCAGCAGCTCGCCGCCGACTTTGGGGAAGCCCCGCGATTCCAGATGCAGGGCCAGCAGCTCCAGGGCCGAGCGGCTGATCACGGTGCCATCCTCCCGGCGTTGCAGTGGCAGGGCGATGCCATCGAGGGAGGTGCCGCTTTCCTGCCGCAGCCGCTCCAGGGCCAGGGCGGCCCGGCGGTGGTCCAGCCCCGCCGAGGCGGCGCGCCACTGGAGTTGCAACCACTGCACCCGCTCGGCTCCAGCGGCCGGTCCGAAGCGGTTGAGCACGTCCATCGCCTCGCTGGGGGCCCGGCAGCTGAGCAGCACGTCGGCGTTGGCCAGCACCACCTCCAGGGGCTGGGGGGCCGGGTGGAGTGTCAGCAGCCGCTGCTGCAGCTGCCTCAGGCGCTCGCCCAGATCGGCATCGGCGCTCTGGCGACAGGCCGCATCGAGCTGCTCCAGGTCCCCGTCGCGCAGCAGGTCGGCGAACGCTTTGTCACTGAGGAGGGGTGGTGGTTCTTCGGTTCCCTCCGGTGGCCCGGAGGGTCCGGTCCCGTCTGCGGCAGCACCCAGTGGCGTGAACAGGCCCAGGAGGGCCAGGGCTCCGAGGGTCCTCAGGAGCCAGCGACGCCGCTGCAGTGGCCACCACCGCCCGCCTGGGGGAAGGCCGGTGGTCGGGCCGGATCCGCAGGGCGGGGCAGAGGTCGAGGCGTCGGTCGGAGAGAATGGCAAAGGGGAGTGGCAGCAAGGCAGGTGAGGGCAACCGGTGCAGCACCCGTGCCGGCGCTCAACCTAGGGGAGCTCACCTCCCCGATCCACCCCCCGTTCTGCCTCCCCTCTTCCGCCCATGGCTTCACCCACCCCCACTGCTGCTGCCGCCGCTGGCCCAGTGCCGGCCAGGATCCTGGTGGTGGGCGGCGGCGGCCGCGAGAACGCCCTGGGCTGGGCCCTGGCGCGCTGTCCGGGGGTGGAGCAGGTGCTGGTGGCCCCTGGCAATGGCGGCACCGCGGCCCTGGCGGGTTGCGGCCAGCTGGCCATCGCCGAATCCGACCAGGAGGCCCTGGCCGCGGCCTGCCGCGAGCGGGCCATCGACCTGGTGGTGGTGGGGCCGGAAGCGCCGCTGGCGGCCGGTCTGGCGGATCGTTTGCGCTCGGAGGGGCTGGCGGTCTTCGGCCCCGGGGCGGATGGGGCCCTGCGGGAGGCCAGCAAGCGCTGGGCCAAGGATCTGATGCGGGAAGCGGGTGTGCCCACGGCGGGCTACTGGGCGGCAACGTCCCGGCAGGAGGCCCTGGAGGCCCTCGAGCGGCACGGCCGCCCCCTGGTGGTGAAGGCCGATGGGCTGGCGGCCGGCAAGGGTGTGACGGTGGCCGACAGCCTCGAGCAGTGCCGCGACGCCATCGAGGAGGTGTTCGCCGGCCGCTTCCAGTCCGCCGCCCCCGGCGAAGCCGCCGCCCCCTCCCTGGTGCTCGAGGAGCGCCTGCATGGCCCGGAGGTGTCGGTGTTCGCCCTCACCGACGGCCGCAGCATGGTGCTGCTGCCCCCGGCCCAGGACCACAAGCGCATCGGCGAGGGGGACACTGGCCCCAACACCGGTGGCATGGGGGCCTACGCCCCCGCCAGGCTGCTGGATGCGGCAGGGATGGAACAGGTGCGCCAGCAGGTGCTCGAGCCGATCCTGGCGGCCCTGCGGGCCAGGGGCATCGACTACCGCGGCGTGATCTTCGCCGGCCTGATGCTCACCGGGGACGGCCTGCGGGTGATCGAGTTCAACTGCCGCTTCGGAGACCCGGAATGCGAGACCCTGATGCCCCTGATGGGCCCTGAGCTGGCCCGGGTGCTGCTGGCCTGTGCCACCGGCCGTCTGGAGGAGGCCCCGCCCCTGAGGATCGAGCCCCGGTGCAGTGCCTGCGTGATCGCCGCCGCGGAGGGCTACCCCGGCGAGGTGCGTCGCGGTGACCCGATCCATGGGGAGCTGGCGGACGACCCCGACCTGCAGCTGTTTCACGCCGGCAGTCGACGGGGCGAGGGCGGCCATGTGGTCACGGCCGGCGGGCGGGTGCTGGCCGTGGTGGCCCAGGCCGAGGATTTCGATGCCGCCTTCGAACGGGCCTACGCCGGTCTGGGGCGGGTGGGTTTCGAGGGCATGGTCTATCGCCGCGACATCGGCCACCAGGTGCGGACGCGTCCGCCGGTGCGGCCATGACGCTCAGCGACCCAGGCCACGCCCGCAGCAGCAGCGAGCCAGCCGACTCCCTGAACCTGTGGCGGGCGCGCCTGCGGCGTTGGTGGGCTGAATTCAGCCTGCAGACAAAACTGCTGGCGGTCGCCACCCTCGTGGTGAGCCTGCTGATGACGGGCATCACCTTCCTGGCCCTCAATGGCATCCAGCGCGATGCCCGGATGAGCGACACCCGCTTTGCCCGCGATCTCGGGCTGCTGCTCTCGGCCAACGTCACCCCCCTGGTGGCCGAGGGCAACGACCGCGAACTGGCCTCGGTGGCCGAACGCTTCTGGCAGTCGAGTCGCAGCCTCCGTTACATCTTCTTCGCCGATTCCGACGGCGTGATCTATCTGGGCATCCCCATGGGCGGCAGCACCGGCATGGGTGAACGGTTGCTCAGCCGCCGCCTGGAGCTGCCGGCCGACATCCAGCGCCGCCCCGACAACCCCCTGATCCGCCAGCACCTCACCCCGGACGGCCAGGTCACCGATGTGTTCGTGCCGATGGTGAGCGACGGCCGCTACCTGGGCGTGGTGGCCCTGGGCATCAACCCCAACGAAACCCTGCTGGCCAGTGCCGCCCTCACCCGTGAAGTCACCGTGGCGGTGTTCATCTCCATCTGGGTTCTGGTGATCCTGGGCTCGGTGTTCAATGCCCTCACCATCACCCAGCCGGTGAAGGAGCTGCTGCGGGGGGTGCGCTCGATTGCCGGCGGCAATTTCGAGACCCGCATCGCCCTGCCGGTGGGGGGGGAACTCGGCGAGCTTCTCAACGGGTTCAACACCATGGCCTCCCAGCTGGAGGTCTACAAGGCGGCCAACATCGAGGAGCTCACTGCCGCCCAGGTGAAGCAGCAGTCGCTGATCGCCACCATGGCCGACGGGGCTGTGCTGCTCGACGCCGAAGGGCAGATCGTGCTGGCCAACCCCACCGCCCGGCGCCTGTTCCGCTGGGAGGGGCGCAACCTGGAGGGCAGCGAACTGGCCGCCGAACTGCCCGATCGGTTGGCGATGGAACTGCACGACCCGCTGGAGAGCCTGATCCTGAGCGAGCGGGACAACACCGAGGTGCGCTGCAGTTTCGGCGATCCCGCCCGCACCCTGCGCATCGTGCTCCAGTCGGTGCGGGATGCCAGCGGCGAGAGCCTCAAGGGCATCGCCATGACCGTCCAGGACCTGACCCGGGAGGTGGAGCTGAATGCGGCCCAGAGCCGCTTCATCAGCAATGTCTCCCACGAGTTGCGCACCCCCCTCTGCAACATCAAGAGTTACGTGGAGACGCTCCACGACATGGGCGACCTGCTCAGCCCCGAGGAGCAGAAGGAATTCCTGAGCATCGCCAACGCCGAAACCGACCGGCTGTCACGGCTGGTCACCGACGTGCTCGACCTGTCGCGGCTGGAATCCGACCGGGTCTGGCAACTGGAGCCCATGGAGCTCGCCCCGGCCATCGAGCAGACCCTGCGCACCTATCGGCTGAACGCTGAGGAGAAGGGGGTCACCCTGATCTTCGCCGGCGATCAGCACCTACCCCGGGTGCGTGGCAACTGGGATCTGCTGCTCCAGGTGTTCGACAACCTGGTGGGCAATGCCCTCAAGTTCACCCAGGGCGGCGGCCAGCTGCTGCTGCGGGCCTACCCCTGGCCCGACCATTGCCTGCTGGATCCCGGCGCCGACGCCGGCGACCATCCCGCCTGCGCCCTCACCTCCCCCCTGCCCCGGCTGCGGGTCGAGATCGCCGACACCGGCTGCGGCATCTCCCAAGCCGACCAGGCCCGGATCTTCGAGCGGTTTTTCAGGGTCGAAAATGCCGTCCACACCGAGGCCGGCACCGGGCTGGGACTCTCAATTGTGCGCGGCATCCTCGAGAAACACGGCAGCCAGGCCCGCATGGCCAGTGAGCCGGGTGTGGGCACCACCTTCTGGTTCGACCTACCCCTGGAGGACGCCGACGGCGATGAATTGCAGGTCCAGGTGGAGCGATCCTCGACCCTGGCCGACATGGACAAGGAACGGCGAACCGCCGTGGCCTGAGGGGTCACGACGCGCCTGATCAGCTCTCCCCGTCCACGCTGCGCATGATGCGTCCGAGGTCGGCCCGTTCATCGGTGGTGATGCGGTGGGGAACACCGCTGATGATGCGCTCGAAATTGGCGAAGGAATCCTTGATCTCCGGTCCGTTGCCCGTGATCACGAACTCCCGAATGCCCTTGTCGTGCCAGGAGCCGCGCATCTTGAACACGTTCAGGGCCCGGGCCATTTCGCCGCGGATCTCCACATACTGCAGCAGCAGAATGGTGTCGGTGATGGTGGAGATGTGGGAGTCGGTGATCGAGTGGCTGCCCATGAACTCCTCGGAGGTGTTGGTGAAGAAACCGGCGATCTCCTCCTGTTTCGCATACCCCGTCACCCCGATCACGAACTGCCGGAAGGCATTGTGGCTGACGCCCCTGGCGAGGGCGGAAAGGGAATCAATCGCCATCCTGGACGGCTTGAACTCGCTGATCTCCGTCTTGATGATCTGCAGGTGATCCTCCAGGCCGGTGGACTCCGGATAGGCGCAGATGATCTTGAGCAGCCCGTCCTGCTCCATCTGCTCGAAATCGATGCCCCAGCTGGTGGCGTTGCGCAGCAGCTGGGAGCGGGATTCCTCGTAGGCGAACAGGATCGCCCGTTCCTTGCTGCGGCAGGCATCCTCCACGAACTTGCTGACCAGCAGGGTCTTGCCGGTGCCGGTGGCGCCGGTCGCCAGGATGATGGAGTCCTTGAAGAAGCCCCCGCCGCACATCTCATCCAGACGGGGAACGCCGGAGCTCAGACGCACGTTGGAGGACCGCTGGGTGAGGCGCATCGCCCCCAGCGGGAACACACTGATGCCGTGGGCGCCCATGGTGAAGGGGAACTCCCCCTTCATGTGGGTGGTGCCCCGGAGCTTGAGCACTTCCACCGTGCGACGCCGCCGTTCGCCCTCCAGAACGTTGCGCAGGATCACGACGTTGTCGGAGACGAATTCCTCGACGCCGTAGCGGGCGATGGCGCCGTATTCATCGACCCGTTCGGTGGTCATCACCGTGGTGACGCCGATCTCCTTGAGCCGGGCGATCAGCCGGAAGATCTCCCGGCGTACGACGGAAATGGCGTCGTACTGCTGGAAGACGGCGGTGATGGAGTCAATCGCCACCCGCTTGGCTTTGTATTTGCGAATCGCGTAGTGGATCCGTTCAATCAGCCCGGAGAGATCGAAACTGCCGGAGACCTCCTGGCCATCGGGGTCCGGGGAGGCGTCGAGAACAAACAGCTTGTTCTGCTCCACCATCTCCTGCAGGTTCCAGCCGAAGCTGGAGGCGTTGCGAAGGATGTCGAGGGGAGATTCCTCAAAGGTGACGAAAATGCCATGCTCGTTGAACTGGCGGATCCCGTTGCAGAGAAAGTTCAGCGAAAAGACCGTTTTCCCGGTTCCTGAGGTGCCACTGATCAAGGTCGATCGACCGATCGGCAGACCGCCATGGCAGATGTCATCGAAGCCCTCGATTCCCGTGGGAAGCTTCTGCATCTGCATCCGGTTGGCGGTGAGGTCGTGGTCGTTGGGATCCGGCATCGAGGGTTGGAAGGGGAAGGGGATAAGGGACTGGAATGACGACTGGCCTGACTTGGACGGCTTCAGGAGGATTCGGGAGAGGAGGCTTCACCGCCTGCTTCGAGATCGTCGATGTCCAGCTTGAAGTCCTCCTCCGAGAGTTCTTCGTAGAGGAGATCAAGGCCGATCAGGACCCGATCCCGGTCGGACAGGTCGCCGATGATCCGCCGCACGGGAGGAGGGAGGATTTTCGCCAGGGTGGGTGTGGCCAGGATCTTGTCCTCCTCGGCCAGTTGCGGATTCTTGAGGACGTCGATCACCTTGAGGGCGTAGACCCCACGGAACTCGGACTCGAGGATGTCGCGGAGTGTCTTCAGAGCCCGCATGGAGTTGGGCGTGTTGCCTGCCACGTAGAGCTTGAGGATGTAAGTCTTGCGAAAAGTCATGGCAGTGGCTCAGGCGGAGGGGCTGGATGCTTCGGGCATGGGGGCAGGCACGATCGGCACGTCCGGAGGGATGGAGCGCCGATACATCTCACAGAGGTGGGCCATGACGTCAAGGAGGGCCAGGCGGTAGTCCTGCAGGAAATCGTTCTTCTGTCCTTTGAGCATGAGCTGTTTCCAGAACTCTTCGATCAGATTCACGTGGATCTCGACCATTTTTGTGATCGGTAGATCGGCAAAGAAGGCTGTGTTCACGAAGCTTTCTATGGCCTGGTTGGCCGTTGCCGGATCCTTGAAGTAACTGATCAGCAGGTCGCGGTAGCTGCGCCGCAGGGAGTCGAGCAACTCGTCGCGCTCCTCCGCTTCCAGGTTGCGCAGGAAGCGGGAGGGATCCCGCTTGTAGTAAACGCTGAGATAGCCGAGACGACCGTTCAGCCGGTTCGAGAGCTTCCAGCCATCGGGGGTGGCCGCCTGGGCTTCGTTGCTGGCAGGCGGGGTGTGGCTGCGCAGAAACCGGGAGACGGCCGCATCCAGGCTGTAGCTCAACTGCTCCAGCTGGTCGGGGGGCAGGCGGACTTCGGCGCGATGGAAGAGCGCGTCGCCGCTGACGGGTCCGATCAGCACGGCCGGCAGCTCCAGCCCCCGTTCGTGCAGGGTGCTGAAGAAGCCTGCGTCGACCGCCCCCTCCTCCAGCAGCAGTCCGTCGATGTCCTCCCGCAGGCGCTCCAGCTGGGCCAGGGGCTCGACGGCAGGGTCCACCGGCATGAGCCGGTAGCGCCCACCCTTGAGCCACTGGACGCAGGCCTCGGCCAGGGCGGGGGTCTGGATGAGGGCAAGGATGGTGAGAACCGGTTGGGGCATCGACCGCAGCGGCGGGGAGCTCCCCTGGACGGGCTGATTCTTGACGGAAGGTGGGCCCGGACGGGAGGATCTTAGTTCTGTCTTTCGATTCCGTGCGCCCAGGCCCAATGGCGGCTCCCTGCCGCCAGCCTGGCCACGCCCCTTGACGTGATGACCCAAGCCCCCCAGCAGGACCTCCCGAGCGACGCCGCAGCAGGAGCCGCCACGACGGACACCACCGGCGCCTACGCCATCGTGGAAGCCTCCGGTCAGCAGTTCTGGCTCCAGACCGATCGCTATGTCGACCTGGATCGACTCAGCGCCGACGTCGACAGCACCGTCACCCTGGAGAACGTGCTTCTGGTGAAGGATGCGTCCGGCACCACCCTGGGCCAGCCCTATGTGGCAGGCGCCACCGTGGAGCTCAAGGTGATGGCCCATCGCCGCGGCCAGAAGATCATCGTCTACAAGATGCGTCCCAAGAAGAAAACCCGCCGCAAGAACGGCCATCGCCAGGAACTCACCCGCGTGATG
Source organism: Bordetella parapertussis (assembly GCA_943370335.1). GTDB lineage: Bacteria > Cyanobacteriota > Cyanobacteriia > PCC-6307 > Cyanobiaceae > Cyanobium. The sequence continues at coordinate 8,803 of CALRQM020000027.1, forward strand.
GTCCAGTCCATCAAGGTGGGCGGCAAGGCGATCATCTGATTCGGCTCTCCAACGAATCCTCCCCGTCAGCTTCCCCTTCACCCCCCGCTTTCCCCATGGCCCACAAGAAAGGCACAGGTTCGACCCGTAACGGTCGCGATTCCAATTCCAAGCGCCTCGGCGTCAAGCGCTACGGCGGCGAAACCGTCAGCGCCGGTTCGATCCTGATCCGTCAGCGCGGCACCTCCGTGATCCCCGGCGTCAATGTGGGTCGCGGTTCCGATGACACCCTGTTCGCCCTGGTGGACGGCGTTGTCAGCTTTGAATCGATCAAGCGTGGCCTGCGCAACCGCAAGCGCATCAACATCGCCGTGGCCGTCTAGGTCAGGGGTACCTCGCCCAGTTCGGTGCCCTCCCCCGGCACCTCCAGGTATCTCCGCAGCCAGCCCACCAGCAGGTAGAAGGGCAGGGTGTCGGCCAGGGCCGCCACCAGCTTGAAGACATAGCCGCTGGCAATGAACACCCCCAACTGGGGCAGCACGGGCTCGCCCGGCCTGATCGGCAGCACATGGGCGGCGTAGTGGCTGATCAGCACCACCGCTGAGGTGTCCACGATCTGGCTGATCAGGGTGGAGCCGTTGTTGCGCAGCCACAGGGCCTTGCCGTTGCTGAACCGCTTCCAGAAATGGAACAGTCGCACGTCGGTGAACTGGGCGGCCATGTAGGCGGCCATGGAGGCCCCCACCGCCCCGAAAGCCAGCCGCCGCACCTCGAAGAACACCGGCACCCCATCTGCCTGGGTGTCGGTCGGCAGACCTGCCAACCCACCGAATCCGTCCAGGCCCGGCAGGATGCCCCCCAGCCAGAGCACCAGCACGATCCAGCCGTTGAGCATCAGACCCACCCACACCACCTGGGAGGCGCGCCGCTCGCCCCAGATCTCGCTGATCAGGTCGGTGCAGAGGAAGGTGACGGGGTACGGCAGGGCCCCGATCGCCACGATGATCGGGAAGGAGCCGATGCTGCCCAGGGTCAGGAAGCGGGTCAGGCCCAGGATGTTCAGCATGCCCATGGTCCCCAGGAAGATGCCGGCCAGCACCAGAAAGGCCACCTCGCGCCGGTCCTGCAGGGTCATCGGCGCCTGGGCATGAAGGAAGCTTCCACCAGGCTGCCGCCTTCGCCCCCGTCGCGCCACGGCTGCGGCTTCCTGGTGCTCGACAAACCCGCCGGCCTGACCTCCCATGACGTCGTCGCCCGGGTGCGGCGGGCCTCCGGCCTGCGGCGGGTGGGCCATGGCGGCACCCTGGATCCCGCCGTCACCGGGGTGCTGCCGATCGCCCTGGGGCCGGCCACCCGGTTGCTGCCCTATCTCCCCGGCGACAAGACCTACCGCGGCACGGTGCAGCTGGGGCTGCGCACCAGCACCGACGACCTCGAGGGTGAGGTGTTGGAGCAACTGCCCGTGCCAGCCCTCGGCCCCGAGGAGCTGGAGCGGACCCTGGCCGCCTTCCGGGGGGAGATCCTGCAGGTTCCTCCCCAGGTCTCCGCCGTGCATGTCGATGGCCAGCGGGCCTACGCCCGGGTGCGGGCGGGGGAAGAGCTGGCCCTGGCGGCCCGACCGGTGCTGATCCATGGGCTCGATCTGCTCGGCTGGGATGCGGCCAGTGGCCGCCTGGAGCTGGAGGTGCGTTGTTCCGCCGGCACCTATGTGCGCGCCCTGGCGAGGGATCTGGGGGAGGCTCTGGGCTGCGGCGGTGCCCTGGCCAGCCTGCGCCGCACCGCCGCCCTCGGCTTCGGCCTGCACCAGGCCATTGCCATCGAGCGCCTGGCGAGCGGCCCCATGCCCCCCCTGTTGGATCCCCTCGACGTGCTGGTGGATCTGCCGCGGCAGCGTCTCGATCCGGCCCAGCTGTCGCCGTGGCGGTGCGGCCGTGCACTGCCCCGTACGGTGGAGCAGTTGCCCGAGGGGGCCGTCGCCGTGCTCACGCCGGATGGCAGTCTGGCGGGCATCGCCCGTGCCGACGGCAAGGGCCTGCTCCTGCCCCGGCTGGTGTTCGACGCCACCGGTTGAACCTCCCCCGACGTCGCGATGGCCGGCCACAGCAAATGGGCCCAGATCAAACGCACCAAGGCGGTGGTGGATGCGAAGCGGGGGGCGCTCTTCACCCGGCTGGGGCGGGAGATCACCGTGGCGGCCCGCGGTGGAGCCGATCCCGCTGGCAACTTCCAGCTCCGCACCGCCATCGAGAAGGCCAAGGTGGCGGGGCTGCCCAACGCCAACATCGACCGGGCCGTGGCCAAGGGCAGCGGCCAGGGCGGTGGTGGCGCCGACCTGTTTGAGGCGGTGCGCTACGAGGGCTATGGCGCCGGCGGGGTGGCCGTGCTGGTCGAGGCTCTCACCGACAACCGCAACCGCACCGCCGCCGACCTGCGGCTGGCCTTCGGCAAGCATGGCGGCAATCTCGGCGAGACCGGCTGCGTCAGCTACCTGTTCGAGCAACGGGCCGTCGTGCGGCTGGCCCTGCCGGGCGCCGATGAGGAGCCCCTGCTGGAGAGCCTGCTGGCCCTGGAGGAGCGGGGAGGTCCGGCGGCGATGGGCTACGCCATCGACGCCGACGGCGTCGATGTGTTCGGGGCCTTTGCCGACCTGGAAGTCCTCCAGGACGGGCTGAGGGACCTGGGCCTGCCGCTGGCGGGCTGGGAGCACCGCTGGATCGCTTCGCTGCCCTGCCGCCTCGAGGACGGGGGCTTGCTGGCCGCCTGTCTGCGCATGCTGGATGTGCTCGAGGATCTCGATGACGTGCGCAGCGTCACCACCAACCTCGAAGCGGATGAGGCCCTGATGGAAGCGGTCCTGCTGGGCTGACCCTGCCGAGGCCTTGCCTCAGCCCATGGCCTCGACGTCGGCGATCACCGTCAGGTCGGGATGGTGCTGCAGCCAGCTGGCGGGCAGCTCCGCTGAAGGGGGCTCCTCCAGGGTGCGGCGCAGGATGGCCGCCTTCTCGGCCCCGGTGACCACCAGCACCACCCGGCGGGCCGAGAGGATCTCGGCCAGTCCCAGGGTGATGGCCCGCCGGGGGACGGCGCCGGGGTCGCCGCCGAAGCCAGCGGCGTTCTGGCGGCGGGTGTGGCCGCTGAGCACCACACAGCGGCAGGCCCGCGCCGGGTCGGAGGGGGGTTCGTTGAAGCCCACGTGGCCGTTGAGGCCCAGGCCCAGCAGTTGCAGGCCGATGCCACCGGCGGCGGCCACGGCGGCGCCATAGCGACGGGCTTCGGCCTCCGGATCGGCGGCCTGCCCATCGGGGAGCCGCACCCGCTCGGGGGCCAGGCCGAGGGGCGCCACCAGCTGGCGGGCCATGGTGGCGGCGAAGGAGGTGGGATTCTGCGGCGCCAGTCCCACGTATTCGTCCAGGTTGAAGCTGCACCAGGTGTCGCGCACCTTGGCGGCCAGGGCGGGTTCCAGCCGAGCCATCCGGCGGGCCAGGGCCCCATAGACAGGCTCCATGGTGCGTCCGGTGGCCAGGCCCAGGGGCCGCTGCGGGTGCAGCCGATCCGCCAGCAGCAGGGCCGCCACCCGTTCGGCCACCGCCGCCGCATCGGCCAGTACGACGGGTGTGATGGCGGTGCTGGTGCTGGAGGGGCAGCCGCGCTTCAAAGGGAGCTGTAGGGGAGGATCCTGGCCCCCTGGTAGTAGTGCTGCAGGATCTGGCGGTAATCATCGCCGCGCAGGGCCAGGCCGTAGGCCCCCCACTGGCTCATGCCCACCCCGTGGCCGTAGCCACGGCCACTGACCAGCAGCGTTGGCGCTGCCGGTGGCCGGGGGCTGCGCCAGGGGGCCTGGACCATGCCGGAGGCCAGGGAGCGGATCCCTTCGGGGGTGAACACGCCCTGCAGGGACGGCAGCGGGGGAGGGAACGGGTAGGCCCTGGGGGCCTCGAAGTCGAAGCGGGCCAGGGTGCTGCGCAGGCCCAGCCGCTGCCGCAGTTCGGCGCCCGTGAGCAGCAGCGTGCCGCCAGGTCCCGTCACCCGGGCCTGGCGGATGCGGCCGGAGCTGGTGGTGGAGAGCACCTCGATGCGGAAGGCTCCATCGATCTCCCGGAAGGCCCTGACCAGCCTGTTGGGCTCGATGCGCAGCTGCCAGGCGTGGACCGGGCTGGCCTGGTCGAAATCCGGCACGCTCACCAGGTAAGGGAGCTGCTGGCGCCAGATCTCGCCGCTGTTTTCCGTCAGGCCGCCACTGCTGCTGTGGAAGACCGCGTTGATCAGGGCGGAACCGTGCACCAGCACCTGGGAGCGGGTGCTGCGCACCGCCTCACGGGTGGAGTCGGTTTCGCTCTCCACCCCCTTGTAGACCTGGCTGGCCACCGTGGCCTTGAGGTCGAAGGGGGCCGCCGGTCGGCGCTGGCGCAGGGCGTAGGTGCGGGCCGCCACCGCCTGGGCCCGCAGGGCCGCCAGGGGCCAGCTGGCCGGCATCTCGCTGCCCACCACGCTGGGCAGGTAGCTCTCGACATCGATCAGATTGATCGCCTGCAGCCGATCGCCTTCGCTGCGCACCAGCAGCCGGCCGCGGTAGCGACGCTGCTGCAGGGTCAGCATGGCCTCGCTGCCGCCGGCCTGGGTCTGGGCGGGTTCGATCCAGGCCTGACCCGATGGCAACGACAGCCGCCGTGGGCTGCCGGCCGGTCCCTGAAGCCTCGCCTCCAGGGCCGCGCCGCTGCGGACCAATTGCAGCCGGTCCCCCGGGGCCAGCTCCAGCAGGGTGCGTCCCGGCCCATCGCCCAGGCGCAGGGCGGCGCTGCCGGCCTCCAGCTCCAGGCTGGGGGCTTCCTGCAGCAGCACCCGCACCACGGGGGCCGGCGCCCTGGCCTCAATGGGTATCGGCGCCGCCACCGCGGCTGGGAGCAGTGCCAGGGGCAGGCCGGCGCGCCATCCGAAGCGGAGCAAGGACACGGGTGGGCGCGAGCGACAACGGGTCATTCTGGACGGCGCTTCCGGGGATGGCCATGGCGCCGGCCACCACACCGGCTGGCGGCGTGGCAGCATGTCCATTGAGGCCTCCCGGATGTGCAGGTCACCTTCCTGGGAACCAGCTCTGGCGTTCCCACCCGCGCCCGCAACGTCTCCGCCGTCGCCCTGCGTCTGCCCCAGCGGGCGGAACTGTGGCTGTTCGACTGCGGCGAGGGCACCCAGCACCAGTTCCTGCGCAGCGAGCTGCGGGTGTCGCAGCTGCGCCGCATCTTCGTCACCCACATGCACGGCGACCACGTCTTCGGTCTGCCGGGGCTGCTGGCCAGCCTGGGCCTGGCCGGCAGCTGTGGCGGGATCGATCTCTACGGACCGGATCCGCTGCGGGACTACCTGGAGGGGGTGATGCGCACCTCCTCCACCCGCATCGGCTATCCCCTGCGCACCCACCGGGTGAAGGAGGCCGCCGCCCGGGGCAGCCTGGTGCTCGATGACGATGACATCACGGTGCGTTGCACGGCCCTCACCCACCGGGTGCCGGCCTACGCCTACCGGGTGGACCAGAAGCCGCGGCCGGGCCGCTTCGACGTGGAGCGGGCCAGGGCCCTGGGCGTTCCCCCCGGACCGGTCTACGGGGAGCTCAAGGCCGGTCGCAGCGTCACCCTCGACGATGGCCGCGTGATCCGCGGCGAGGCCCTGTGCGGACCGCCGCGGCCGGGCCGCAGCGTCGTTTACTGCACCGATACGGTGTTCAGCGAGGCGGCGGTGGCCCTGGCCCGGGGAGCCGATCTGCTGATCCACGAATCCACCTTTTCCCACGGCGAGGCGGAGCTGGCCATCGCCCGCCAGCACTCCACCAGCACCATGGCCGCCCAGACCGCCCTGGAGGCTGGTGTGAAGCGCCTGGTGCTGACCCACCTGAGTCCCCGCTACGTGGCCGGCAATCCCATGACCCCCGACGACCTGGTGGCCGAAGCGCGGGCCATCTTCCCCGAGACGCTCGTGGCCCGGGACTTCCTCAGCCTCGAGGTGGGGGAGGCGGGCTGAGCCTGCAACAGTTCGCGTGATTCCACTGCGGGGGACCCGTTGCCCGTGATACAAGGTCTCAGTTGCGGTCCCACCGCCATTTCGCCGGCTTCTTCCATGGCCCCCCTCTTTCTCTCAGCCGCCCCCTTTTCAGCCGTCCGCCGCTCGCTCGTCCGTGCCGTCGCCCGGACCCTGCTGATCCTTCCCCTGGCCCTGCTGGTCTGCTTCGCGGGTCCCGCGGCGGCGGCCCAGTGGAGCGCCGACGATCTCACCGTGCCGGTGTCCCCTGACGGCACCCTGGTGACCTTCACCGAGAAGGAGGTCAAGACCGGCCGCAAGCTCTTCAATGACAGCTGCGGCACCTGCCATGCCGGCGGCATCACCAAGACCAACCAGAACGTGGGCCTGGATCCCGAGACCCTCGCCCTGGCCACCCCGGCCCGGGATTCGGTTGACGCCCTGGTGGACTACATGAAGGACCCCACCTCCTACGACGGGGAATACAGCATCTCCGACGTCCATCCCAGCCTGCGCAGCAGCGACGTGTTCGTGAAGATGCGCGACCTGGACGACGAGGACCTGCGCCTGATCGCCGGCTACATCCTGGTGGCCCCCAAGGTTCAGGGCATCCAGTGGGGCGGCGGCAAGATCTACTTCTGAGTTCCCCCCAGCCCCGAGCCGGCAGCCCTGCGCTGGCCGGCTTTTTTGTGGCTGAACCCGGCGTCTCAGGGCGCCGGTGCGGGTGCAGGTGACGGTGGAGGCGGCGCCAGGTTGCCGGCCTCCAGGGAGCCGGGCAGCTTGCTGTACCACCACTCCTGCAGGCCGGGGGCCAGCCGCTGGGGGAACAGGGTGATGACGGTGCGGGTGGGTCTGGCCCCGGGCTGGAGCAGCTCCACGGCATAGGAGGGGCAGCGGCGGGCGGCCAGGTCGGCCACGAAGCGGCGACCGACGCGGCGCCAGCTGGGCTCCTTGCTGCGCCAGGCCAGCCGGCAGCAGGGCCAGGGCAGTTCCTCCCGATCGAACAGGCGGCAGCAGGGCCCCAGGACCCGGTAGCTGTACTGGCCGCCGGGGCTGGGATGCTCGCTGCCGGAGGCCAGCACGGTGTCCACCTGGAGTGACATGAAAAAGCCACCCCTGAGGGTGGCGGAGAAGAACACGGGGTTCAAGGGGCGATCCGCGTGAATCGCCCGTCGAGGAGCTCAGTAGAGCTCTTCTTCGGTGTGGGTCTTGATGGTGCAGTCGGAGGTGGGGTAGGCGACGCAGGTGAGGACGAAGCCGGCCTCGATCTGGTCGTCGTCGAGGAAGCTCTGGTCCGACTGGTCGACGGTGCCGGAGGTCAGCTTGCCAGCGCAGGTGGAGCAGGCGCCGGCGCGGCAGGAGTAGGGCAGGTCAATGCCCTGCTCTTCAGCGGCGTCGAGGATGTACTGGTCGTCGGGAACCTCGATGGTCTTGTTCAGCCCCTCGCTCTCATTGACGAGGGTGACCTTGTAGGAAGCCATGGAAGAGATTGGAGCTCACAGACACCCGGGGAGCCAGGGCCTGTAGGACGAGCCCTTCCTACATCCGACAGGGGGCTTTCCCGGCGTTCTTGGGCTCGCAGGCCGGGAAGGCCAATCAAAGCCAGGACACAGATCAGCGTGCCTTATGCAACATCTGAGGCCGAACGGATCCGCAGCAGGCCCCAGCGGTCCTGCTCGACCCGCTGCTCCACCCGCCAGCCCGCGGCCAGCAGATCCCTCTCCAGGCCAGGGGCCTGGTCCACCAGCAGGCCGCTGAGCAGGCCCACGCCGCCGGGGCACAGCAGCCGCGGGAAGCAGGGAATCAGGGCCTCGATCACCGGCGCCAGGATGTTGCAGAGCAACAGATCGGCGCCGCGCCCCCCCAGCAGCTCCGCGAGGGCCTCCGCCGACCCGGTGGCCACCGTCAGGGCCTGGGCGCCGTCCAGGCCATTGAGGGCGGCGTTCTCGCGGGTTGCCCGCTCCGCCAGGGGATCGCTGTCGGCGGCCGCCACGGTCGCCGCCCCCAGCTGCAGGGCGGCCAGGCCCAGGATGCCGCTGCCGCAGCCCAGATCGGCCACCCGCAGGCCCCGCAGGCCCGGCCCCTGGCCCGCGCGCTCCCGCTCGGCGGCCAGGGCTTCGAGCGCCTCCAGGCAGAGGCGGGTGGTGCGATGGCTGCCGGTGCCGAAGGCACTGCCCGGATCGATACGGATCACCAGGCGATCGGCCTGCTCTGGCGGCACCTCCAGCCAGGCCGGCAGCACCAGCAGCCGCTCCCCCACCGGATCGGGCCGCCAGTGGCTCTTCCAGCTCAGGCTCCAGTCCTCATCCGCCTGCCGCTGCCAGTGGATCGGCGGCAGCGCCAGGTTGAAGGGCTCCCCCAACGGGGCCAGGGCCCGCTCCAGCTCCTGCCGCTGGTCGGGGGGCCAGTCGCTTTCGGGCAGCCAGGCCAGCAGCTGGCGGCGCTCCGGGGCCTCGGGGGGATGCTGCAGGGCCACCCGGGGCACCCCCAGCAGCGGCAGCTTCCAGAGCAGGGATTCCTCCAGTTCGGCAGGGGCGGCCATCTCCAGCCGCCACCAGACCAGGCCCATCAGAGGGTGACCGGATGGGCGGCCTGGATGCCGTTGATGCCGTGGATCGCCGCCAGCAGGCTGGGGGGGATCGGGTCGTCCAGGCTCAGCACCATCACGGCATCGCCCCGCACGATGCGGCGTCCTACCTGCATTGAGGCGATGTTGACGTTGTGCTCCCCGAGCAGGGAGCCCAGCTGGCCGATGATGCCGGGCATGTCCCGGTGGCGGGTGAACAGCATGTGGCGGCTCGGGGTCACGTTCACCGGGAATTCGTCGATGGTGGTGATGCGCAGTTCCCCGTCGGCGAACACCGCCCCGGTGACGCTGTGGTTCCCTTTGGGGCTGCGGGAGCTGAGCTGGAGGGAACCGCCGGCGAAGTCGCGGCTGGTGTCGTCCTTCACCTCGAGCACGCGGATGCCGCGCTCCTTGGCCTCCAGAGTGGCGTTGACGTAGTTGATGCTGTCGCCCAGGGCGGCCGACAGGATGCCCTTGAGGGCCGCCACCACCAGGGGCTGGGCGGGATGGGAGGCGAACTCGCCCTGCAGCCGCACCTCCAGCTCGCTGATCTGGCCGCCGGCCAGCTGGCTGAGCAGCAGGCCGAGGGTTTCGGCCAGCTGCAGATGGGGCTTCAGCAGCTCCATCACCTCGGGGGTCAGGCCGGGGATGTTCACGGCGCTGCGGGCCGGCAGGCCGAGCAGCACGTCCCGGATCTGCTCGGCCACATCGATCGCCACGTTCTCCTGGGCTTCCTCCGTGGAGGCCCCCAGGTGGGGGGTGAGGATCAGCCGCTCCTTGACCAGGCGCAGCGGTGAATCGGCCGCCAGCGGCTCTTTGGCGTACACGTCGATGGCGGCGCCGGCGATCACCCGGTTCTCCACCGCGTCGGCCAGGGCCTGTTCATCGATGATGCCGCCGCGGGCGCAGTTCACCAGCCGGGCCGTGGGCTTCATCGTGGCCAGCAGCGCCGCGTTGACCAGGTTCTCGGTGTCCGGCGTGCGGGGCAGGTGCAGGCTGACGTAGTCGGCTTCGGCGAACAGCTGGGGCAGGGGCAGCAGTCGCACCTGCAGCAGCTGGGCCCGCTCGGCGGAGATGAACGGGTCGTAGGCGGCCACGTCCATGCCCAGGGCCCGGGCGACGCGGGCCACGTGGGAGCCGATCTTGCCGAGGCCCACCACGCCCAGGGTTTTCTTGTAGAGCTCGTTGCCCACGTAGGTCTTGCGGTCCCAGCCGCCGGCCATGGTGCTGGCGTGGGCGTGGGGCACGTGCCGCGACAGGGAGAGCATCAGCGCCAGGGCATGCTCGGCGGCGGCGATCGTGTTGCCCTCCGGGGAGTTGACCACGATCACGCCGCGCCGGGTGGCGGCGGGCACATCGACGTTGTCGACGCCGACGCCGGCCCGGCCGATGATGCGAAGCTGGCCGGCGGCCTCGATCACCTCGGCGGTGACCTGGGTGCCGGAGCGGATCATCAGGCCGTCGTAGCCGCCGATGCACTCCACCAGTTGCTCCGGGCTGAGGCCCGTGCGCACGTCCACCTGGGCAACCTGGGAGAGGATGTCGATCCCCGCCTGGTCGATGGGATCAGAGACAAGAACCTTCGTCATGTCCGGCAGCGGTGCGGGGGGCGGGGGGTACGCCCCCAGGGGGGCAGGCCGGAGGTGCAGTGTAGAGAGCGGTGCGGAGACGAGCCCATGTCCTTGAGTGTGGTGGTCGTGCTGGACGACCGCGATCGCCTGGAGGCCTTGCGGGAACGCTTGCTGGCGCTGCAGCCGGCCCCGACCCGGGTGCTGGCGATCGGCAGCGGTGAAGCGACCATGTCGGACGTGGAGCGGCTCGATCCGGCCACGGCCCGGCGACGGCGGCAGCAGTCGATGGTCCGCTGGCTGCTGCCCTTCGGCTTCCTGGCCGGACTCACCTTCACCCAGATCACCGATCTGCACACGTTCAGCTTCGCCGGGGCCTATGGAGAGCCGCTGATCGGTGGCCTGCTGGGCATGGGCTCCGGCTGGATGGGCAGCTTCGCCGCCGCCGCCAGCGTCAGCTCCGAGGAGGACGACCGCATCCGCATCCTGCGCAACCGGCTTGACGAGGGCTGCTGGCTGCTGCTGCTGGAGGCCCCCGCCGGCAGTGAGATCCCCTGGACCACCATCCAGCTGGCACGACCGAAGGCGGTCGTGCGGCTGGACGACACCTGAGCCGCTGGCGCCATGCTTCCACGACGGGACCTGTTGGCAGGAAGCCGCCAGCCGGAGGCCCTTGAGGGCCTGTTCAGCCTGGCGGAAACGGCCCTGCGCACCTGGGAGCCCCAGGTGAGTGGATTTCAGGACGCCGCCGTCTGGGAGGAGGCTGAGACCAGGCTCGGTGCCCTCAGTGAGCTGAGCCTCGCCAGCGACGGCGGCCACCCCGGCGCCGAACGCCGCTGCCTGCTGCTGGCACGGGCGGGCCAGGAGCCCGTGCCTCCCGCCCTGATGGGGCTGGAGATCAGCGGCAACTTTCTCTTCGATCCCGCCTCCGCTGCCGACATGCTCGAGGGGCTGGCCCGCTCCGGTGCCAGCGCGGCGGAGTGGGGCGATCTGTGGCTGCGGGGCGATCGGGGCGCCCAGGCCATCGTCACGGCAGCCCTGGCCGCGAGGCTGGATGGGGGCGAGGGCCTCGTGCGCACGGTGCCGGTGCGCTTCGAGGCCCGCCCCATCGATGTGCTGCAGCTCCCGGCCCGGCGCCTGCCCCGCCAGCTGACCACGGTGGAAGCCTCCCTGCGGCTGGATGCCCTGGCGTCAGCCGGTTTCGGCCTGTCCCGCAACCGCATGGCCAACCTGATCCGCCAGGGGGCCGTGCGCATCGACTGGGCCGTGGTCAGCAGCCCCAGCCAGCCGTTGGCCGTGGGGTCACGGGTCCAGCTGGAGGGGCGGGGGGAGCTGGAGGTGCTGGCGATCGATCCCACCAAGCGGGAGCGCTTCCGGATCCGGATGGAGCGCCATTGAGGCACCGGGCCCCAAGTTGACAGGAGGGAAGGCCGGCGAGTAGGAAAAGCCGTAGGAAGAGGCGGAACCAACGGATTTCCCGTTGGCGAAGTTACGACAACCATTCCTCTCGATCTTCATCGAGATGACAGTCGATTTCCCCACACCTCGGTGATCCCGGCAACGGGCGATTAGCTCAGAGGTAGAGCACTACCTTGACACGGTAGGAGTCACTGGTTCGATTCCAGTATCGCCCATCTTCAGATCTATTCATTCCTCGCGAATCTGGCACGGTTCAGATTGGCGTTCGTTTCGCTGCTACCCTCGGCCGATCGTGGTTGTGAGCCTGCCAGCGTGAGCCCCAACGAGGCCAATCAACCCCTGTCCTGCACGGTGGTGGTGGGCCTCGGCCGATCGGGACTGGGGGCCGCCCGGTTGCTGCAGGCCCGCGGTGAAGCGGTGGTGGTGATCGACAGTGGCGACTCCCCGGAGCTTCGGGCTCGGGCCGCCGAACTGGAGAACGAGGCCATCGCGGCGCGCCTGGGGGTGCCCCTCAGCGTCGAGGCGTTCCAGGCCCTGCCGCTGCCACCGTCCGTGGTGGTGGTGAGTCCGGGGATCGCCTGGAACCATCCGGTGCTGGAGCAGCTGCGTGGCCAGGGGGTGCAGGTGCAGGGGGAGATCGTGCCCGCCTGGCAGGCCAGCCGGGACGTGCCCTGGATCGGCATCACCGGCACCAATGGCAAGACCACCGTCACCTGCCTGGTGCACCACCTGCTGGAGCAGGGCGGCAAGGATGCGCCGCTCTGCGGCAATGTCGGAATCTCCGCCGCCGAGGTGGTGCTGCAGCGGCGTCTGGAGGATGGCCCCCGCCCCGACTGGCTGGTGGTGGAACTGAGCAGTTACCAGATCGAGGCCGCCCCCGCCGTCGCCCCCGCCATCGGCGTCTGGACCACCCTCACCCCCGACCACCTGGAGCGCCACGGCACCCTGGCCGCCTACCGGGCCATCAAGCGGCGCCTGCTGGAGAACGCGCGGATCCGTATCCTCAACGCCGACGACCCCGACATCCGCCGCCATGCGGACACCTGGGATCACGCCGACTGGATCACCGCCGGACCCAGGCAGGCCCTGCCCGCTGGCCTTGATCCGCTGCTCTGGATCGATGAGCACGATCTGGTTCAGGGGCGCCAGGGTCCCCTGTTCCCCGCCAGCGCCCTGGCGATGCCCGGGGCCCACAACCGCCAGAACCTGCTGCTGGCGGTGGCGGTGGGGCTCCATGCCGGGCTGGAGCCGGCGGAGATGGAGGCCGCCTGCCGCTGCTTCCCCGGCGTGCCGCACCGGTTGGAGCGCCTCCGCCAGCTGAACGGCATCACCTGGTTCAACGACAGCAAGGCCACCAATTACGACGCCGCCGAGGTGGCCCTGCGGGCCCTGGAAGGACCCCTGGTGGTGCTGGCCGGTGGTCAGTCGAAGCAGGGGGATGCGGCGGCCTGGCTGGAGCAGCTCCAGGAGCGGGCGGCGGCGGTTGTGCTTTACGGCGCGGCCCGGGAGGAATTCACCGGCCTGCTGCACACCAGCGGTTTCGGCGGTGTGGTGCGGCCGGTGGAGGATCTCGAGGCTGCGGTGGCCCTGGCCGCCAGCCTGGCTCCTGAGCTCGACTGCCAGGGGGTGTTGCTGTCCCCGGCCTGTGCCAGCTTCGATCAGTACACCAGTTTCGAAGCCCGCGGCGACCACTTCCGCCGGCTGGTGCTGTCCCTCTGAGACCGAACATCCATGGCCTGGTGGTTGATGAAAAGCGAGCCGGATGTCTACGGCATCCAGCATCTGGAGGCAGAGGGCACCACCCTCTGGGACGGGATCCGCAACTACCAGGCCCGCAACTTCATGCGCGCCATGCAGAGCGGTGACCGCGCCTTTTTCTATCACTCCAATGTCAGTCCCCCCGGCATCGTCGGTCTGATGGAGGTGATCGAAACGGGGCTGGTGGATCCCAGCCAGTTCGATCCCACGTCCAAGTACTTCGATCCGGCCTCCAAGCCGGAAGCCCCCCGCTGGGACTGTGTCCGTCTGGCCTATCGCGCCACCTTCCCGGCGATGCTGAGTCTTGATGCCCTGCGGGAGCATTTCTCGGTGGAGGAACTGGTGGTGGTACGCCGGGGCAACCGCCTCTCGATCCTGCCGGTGGCCGACGCCAGCGCTGCGCGGATCTTCCGCCTGCTGGGGGTGGAGCCGGACGCCTGAGGCGCCCCATGCCAGCTCAGGCCGCCGGCGCCGAGAACGCCTGATGGCCTGGGAACAGGTTGGCCAGATAGCAGCGGGTCACCCCCCGGTTGCGGATGCCGTTCTGCACCAGAAAGCCCGCCAGGGCGGCCTGGAACAGGCGGTACTGGTCCCAGTTGGGGTGGCGCTCGATGAACTGCCGCATGGCCTCCAGCAGCGGTTCGGGCACCTCCGCCCGCAGGCTCACCAGCGACTGGGCCCCGTCCAACGGCAGGGTTCTCAGACGGGCCATTGCGGACTCCATGCAGCGCGTCAGCCACTTCTCCACACCGAAGGGGGAACGTCAAACGGCGCCGGCTGCGGCGAGGGGTGCCTGGTCTCAGGCTGAGACACAAGCTCTTGCAAGGCGTTGCGGCCGTCGCAGCCATCACCAGCCAGCCGCCGCTGCGGTGGCCGCGATCTGTCAAGATGGGGCGGAGGCCAGTACAGCTTCTCCCCAGCCGCAGCCAGCCGGCAGCGTCCGTGGGAGGCCTCCTGGGGAGAAACGGTGCAAAACGGAGCTGGCGGCTGGGGAATCCGCCAACGATCATCAATCCTGATCCCCGCCTCCCCGCTCAGCGGGTCTCAGGCGCTCCAGGGCCGCGGCAAACGCGGCGCTGGCGGGGGCCGTCCAACCACCTTCCATCCCCCGCCCTCCGGGCTCCGGGGTGAGCACCAGGTGCAGCGACCAGCTGCCGCGATCCCCCCGCAGCCCCAGCCACAGCGACCCGCCGGCCTTGGAGCCGGGATCGCCGATCGGCAACTCCAGTTCGATGTTGATGGCCTCTTCCGCCATCAGGGTGCCTGCGAGGGCGCCGTGCTGGGCGGTGAGCTGTCCGCTGGCCCGTTGCAGGGCGAGCAGTTCGGCGCCGGTCAGTTCGCAGGCCCAGCCCTCACCCCCGATCAGGGCGGTGTAGGGGCTGCGGGACGGATCCACCACCAGCCGCCAGCCCTGACCTTCGCAGATCTCCACCGATCGAGGCGTAGGCCCGGTTCAGCCGGGCAGCAGGTCGGGCTGGTCCTGCTCGTCGCTGAGTTCGACGATGGCCCGCTGGACGGGTTTGATCATGGAGTCATCGAGCAGGCCGTCGAAATCGTCGAAGCGGCGTTGCTTGGCCCGGAAAGCGATGCGAACGGTGGTCAGGTAGCGGTTGCTGGAGTGCCGGATCAGGCTCTCTCCTCTCTGGGCCAGCTCCTTGGCGTTGAGTTCGCTGCTTGGCATACGGACCTGATCATCAATCTCAACAGCGTAGTTCAGCCCCCCGTACGCCCTACGCCCCTGGTCACGGCCTAGAAGGGGGCCACCCGTGCCCCTGCGCCCACACCGCACCCCCTCCGACCCATGCCCGGCACCCTCGCCATCGACCTGGGCAGCAGCACCACCGTGGTGGCCTGGCAGGACAGCCAGGGGCCCCCCGTCCTGCTGCCCCTGCCCCCCTACAGCTGCGGCGACCCCTGCGTGGTGCCCAGCCTGCTGTGGCTGGAGAGCCCCGGGGCCGAACGGCCCCTGATCGGCCGCCAGGTGCTGGAGGCGGCCCTGGCCGATGGCGACCATCCCGGCCTCTGCCGGGATTTCAAGCGCCACATCGGCGCCCCGGCGACGGGCCCATCGCCGGGCTGGCTCACCGCCGAGCGGGCCGGTGCCCTGCTGCTGCAGGGGCTCTGGCGGGCCCTGCCGCCGGAGCTGGTGCCGGAACGGCTGGTGCTCACCGCCCCAATCGAGACCTACCGGGGCTACCGGGCCTGGCTGCAGCGGGCCAGCCGCGAGCTGGCGGTGCCGGAGCTGGCGCTGGTGGATGAGCCCACCGCCGCCGCCATCGGTGCCGGCCTGCCCGCCGGCAGCCGGGTGCTGGTGGTGGACATGGGTGGTGGCACGATCGATCTCTCCCTGGTGGCCCTGGAGGGCGGTGAGGGGCGGGCCGCACCGATCGCCCAGCTGCTGCGCTTCGCCGGCCGGGATCTGACCCGCAGCACCCAGACCCTGCGCTGTGCCCGGGTGATCGGCAAGGCGGGTGTGGCCCTCGGTGGTCGGGACATCGACCGCTGGATCGCGGCCCACCTCTGCCCGGACGTTCCCGTCGACGGCGTCCTGCTGCAGCTCGCCGAGCGGCTCAAGTGCCAGCTCAGCGACGCTCCCGAGGCCCTGCAGATCCAATCGACGGGGGGATCCTTCCGCGAACTGACCCTGAGCCGGCCGGCCTTCGAGCGGCTGCTGCAGGAGCGGGGACTGCTGCAGCTGCTCGATGGCCTGCTGGAGTCGGTGCTGGCGGCGGCGCGCCGCGAAGGGCTGGGCCTGGCCGCCATCGACGCGGTGCTGCCGGTGGGGGGCAGCAGCCGGATCCCCCTGATCCGCCAGTGGCTGGAGAGCCGCTGTCCGGGCGTGCCCCTGCGCGGCGAGCGGCCCGTGGAGGCCGTGGCCCTGGGTGCCCTGGCCCTGACCCCCGGGGTGCGGGTGCGGGACGTGCTGGCCCGCGGCGTGTCCCTGCGCTGCTGGGACCGGCGCAGCGGTTGCCATCGCTGGCATCCCCTGTTCATGGCCGGCCAGAGCTGGCCCACCGATCAGCCCCTGGAGCTGGTGCTGGCCTGCAGCCGGGATGGCCAGGACCAGCTGGAGCTGGTCCTGGGGGAGCCCCTGCCCGAGGAGCGGGCTGAGGTGGTGTTCGAGGGGGGGCTGCCGGTGCTGCGGGAGCGGCCGGCGGGGGCGGCCCCGGTACGGCCCTGGACCACGCCGCCGCTGGCCATCCCCCTGGCCTCCCCTGGACACCGCGGCGTCGACCGGCTGCGGCTACGGTTCTCCATCGACGCCGAGGCCCAGCTCCTGGTGGACGGCGACGATCTGGAGGCCCCGGAAGGTGCTGACCGACTGGGCCCCCAACGCCTCGGTCCGGTGCGCTGACGGCCGGGGACGGTGGACGCCGTCCAGGCTGCCCCTGCGACCGGGCGCCGCTGGCCGCCGTTGCATACAAAGGAGAGAGATCCGCCCCGCTGTCCCCCCTTGGCCCTCCGCCGGCACAGACTTCCCCGTTTCTGGCTGGCCATCACCCTGGGTTCGGTTGCTGCGGCCATCGGTCTGGGCTACTGGTGGGAGCGTCAGCTGCCCGTGCGCCTGGAGCAGGCCTCCACCAGCGGCCGCCTCGATGATTGCCTGCGCTACAGCGAGCAGCTGGCGGCGCTCAGCTGGCTGCCGGGCCGTTCCCCCTTTGATCGGGGCCGTTGCCTGCGGGCCAAGGCTGACCAGCTCTGGGGCCAGCAGGACTGGAGCGAGGCCCTGCGTCTCCAGCGCCAGGTGATCAACTCCAGGGCCGGCACCCCCGCCGACCGGGAACGGCTCGCCCGTTGGCAGCGCCAGCTCCGGGCCGTGGCGATGAACCGCTTCCAGGCCGGTGATCTGCCGGGGGCTCTGGCGGCGCTCACGCCCCTGGGGGAGGAGCGCAAGGACGATGGCAGCTCCATGGGCGACGACCTCCAGGAGATCTGGAACCGCAACCGCTCCCAGCTGGAGCGGGCGACGCTTCTGGTCAAGCAGAAGCGCTGGTGGGAGGCGCTCGACAGCCTCAACCGCATCGACCACCCCTGGTGGCGCGAGCAGAGCGATCCGCTGCGGCAGGAGGTGAAAAAGGGCCTCGACCAGCTCAAGGGCAAGGACCGGGAGCACGACAGCCACGGCTCCCTGCCCCACACGGTCTCCGGCGAGAAGCTGGATGGCCTGGTGCAACGCCGCATCGCCGCCGGCATGGACGAGTGGCAGGCGTTCCAGGCGGCCTGCAAGGAGCTGGGCGGCCGGGTGGTGGAGGCCGGTCCCGAAAGCGCCTGCCAGCGCTGAGCCCCATGACAGGATGACCGCGCAGAGCGTCCCGGTGGATATGCAGCCAGGTGATCAGGTCAAGGTGAGCCGCAGTGTGGTTGTCTACAACCACCCCCAGCACCGGGGTGAGGCCTTCGACATGGAAGGGCAGCAGGGGGAAGTGTTCAACGTCCTGACCGACTGGAAGGGACGCCCGATCAGTCCGAACCTGCCGGTGGTGGTGGCCTTCGGCAAGTTCCGCGCCCACTTCCGCGAGGACGAGCTGGCCACCGTCTGACCTTCCCCGTCTGAGGCCGCTTCAGTCCCGCAGCAGGTAAACCCCCTCCTCGCCATCGATGGCCTGGAGGCAGAGCTGGATCGTCTCGTGGCGTGCGGTGGGCACCACCCGGCCGCAGTAATCCGGCTGGATCGGCACTTCCCGATGGCCCCGGTCCACCATCACCAGCAGCCCCACCCGGCGGGGACGTCCCCAGGCCTGCAGGGCCTCCAAGGCGGCCCGCACCGTGCGGCCGGTGAAGATCACGTCGTCGACGAGCACCACCTGGCGGCCGTCCACGGGCACCGGCAGCTGGGTGGCCTCCACCAGCCGGGTGCCCACCCGCTCCAGGTCATCGCGGTGGAAGGTGGGATCCAGGCTGCCGTGGGCGATCGGATGGCCGCAGATCGCCTCCAGCCGTCCGGCCAGCACCCGTGCCAGGGCCACACCACGGGTGGGGATGCCAAGCAGCACCAGGTCCTTGCTGTCGGCCACGGCCTCCAGCACCTGGGAGGCGAGCCTGTCGAGGGTGCGTCCCAGGTCCTGGGCGGAGAGCAGTTCCAGCCGGTCGGCGGGGGCCGTACCGGCCTGAGGTCGGGCCATCAAACGTATGGCGTGTAACCAAAGCCTGACGCATCCACGCCGCAGGAAGGTGTTTTGGGAGGGGGGCTGTAGGTTGGCTGTGCGTAGAAACGTGCAGATTTTCTCGCTGGTGAAAGCAGCTCCCTCCCAGAAGCAGTCCGCCAGCGGCAAAGCTGATCGTCTTTCCAGCGAGACGGCCGCCCCCGTGGCCCCGATGGTTCTGGCCATTCTGGATGGCTGGGGCTACAGGCCCGAAAGCGATCACAACGCCGTCAGGGCGGCGGACACGCCGGTCATGGATGCCCTTTGGGCGGCCTATCCCCACACCCTGATCGAGGCCAGCGGCGCCGCGGTGGGCCTGCCGGATCACCAGATGGGTAATTCCGAGGTGGGCCACCTCACCATCGGCTCCGGCCGGATCATCCGCCAGGAGCTGGTGCGGATCGGCCAGGCGGTGCGCAGCGGCACCATCGCCAGCAACCAGGCCCTCAACGACCTGGGCGACACGCTGGTGGCCAGCGGCCGCCCCCTGCACCTGATCGGCCTCTGCTCCGATGGCGGCGTCCACAGCCACATCGACCATCTCGGCGGCCTGCTGCGCTGGGCGGCCGGCCGCGGCCTCAGCGATGTGCTGGTGCACGTGGTCACCGACGGCCGTGATTCGGCTCCCCATGGCGGCCCCGGCTATCTGGCCCGCCTTCAGGCCATGATCGACGAGGCAGGCGTGGGTCGGATCGCCACCCTCTGCGGCCGCTACTGGGCCATGGACCGCGACCAGCGCTGGGAGCGCACCGAGAAGGCCTTCCGGCTGCTCACCGAACCGGCCGAGATCTGCCCCCTCACCCCGGCGGAGGTGCTGCAGGGCTCCTATGCGGAGGGCATCACCGACGAGTTCCTGGAGCCGGTGCGCCTCGCCGAGGGACTGCTGGAGAGCGGCGACGGGCTGGTCTGCTTCAACTTCCGCCCCGACCGGGTGCGCCAGCTGATGCGCGCCCTGGTGCTGCCGGACTTCGACGGCTTCCCGCGCCCGTGGATCGGCTCCCTCCACGTCGTCACGTTCACCCAGTACGAGCAGGGCCTGCCCGTGCAGGTGGCCTTCCCCCCCGAGTCCCTCGACGGCCTGCTGGGCCAGGTGGTCTCCGAGCACGGCCTGCGCCAGTTCCGCACCGCCGAAACCGAGAAGTACCCCCACGTCACCTATTTCATGAACGGTGGCATCGAGCAGGCCTTCCCCGGCGAAGACCGCCATCTGGTGCCCTCGCCCCGCGTCGCCACCTACGACCAGGCGCCGGCGATGTCGGCGGAGAAGCTCACCGACAGCTGCATCGCCGCCATCGGGCGGGGGATCTACTCCCTGGTGGTGATCAACTACGCCAACCCCGACATGGTGGGCCACACCGGCCAGATGGAGGCGGCCACCGAAGCCATCGCCATGGTCGACCGCTGTGTGGGCCGGCTGGTGGAGGCCACCACCCGCATGGGCGGCACCCTGCTGATCACGGCCGACCACGGCAACGCCGAAGTGATGCAGGGCCCCGATGGACTCCCCTGGACCGCCCACACCACCAACCCCGTGCCGGTGATCCTGGTGGAGGGCGAAAAGCGCAAGCTGGCCGGCCACGGCAACGACGTCAGCCTGCGGGAGCACGGCGGCCTGGCCGACATCGCCCCCACCCTGCTGGAGATCCTGGGTCTGCCCAAGCCGGCCCGCATGACGGGCACCTCCCTGGTGGTGCCGGCCACCGCCCCCACCGCCCGGATCCCCCAGACCCTCGGCGCCTGAAGGCCCGTTTCCGTGGCCGCTAGTCTGGGGCGATGGTCAAGAACATCGTTTCCTCGCTCTGGATGCTCAGCGGCGCCCTGCTGATCATCTCCGTGCTGCTCCATAGCCCCAAGGGGGATGGCATGGGCGGCCTGGCCTCCAGCGGTGGCTCGATGTTCAGCAGCGCCCGCAGCGCCGAGAACACCCTCAACCGCATCACCTGGACCCTGCTGTCCCTGTTCCTGGGGCTGGCCGTGGTGCTGAGCGCCGGCTGGCTGGGCTGAGCCGGATGGAACGCCGCAGCTTCCTGTCCACGTTGCTGGCCCGGCTGGGGGCGCCCCTGGCGGGGCTGCTGCCCTTCCTGCCGGCCGACCGGGCCCTGGCGGCCGCAAAGGCCACCGACCCCGCCTGGCAGCTGAGCCCGGCGGAATGGAAGAAGCGCCTCAGTCCGGCCGCCTATGCGGTGCTGCGCGATGAGGGCACCGAGCGCCCCTTCAGCAGTCCGCTCAACAAGGAGAAGCGCAGCGGCACCTACGTCTGCGCCGGCTGCCGCCTGCCCCTGTTCGCCTCAACCGCCAAGTTCGACTCCGGCACCGGCTGGCCCAGCTTCTGGCAGCCCCTGCCCAAGGCCGTGGTCACCAAGACCGACTTCAAGCTGATCCTGCCGCGCACGGAATACCACTGCCGCCGCTGCGGCGGCCACCAGGGCCACGTGTTCGACGACGGCCCCAAGCCCACCGGCAAGCGCTACTGCAACAACGGCGTGGCCCTGGCCTTCGTGCCCAGCTGAGGCCCCGCCGTCCTCTCCATGGGCCCGTTGCCTGCCCTGCTGATTGCCCTGGGGGTGCCGCTGCTGTTGCTGCTGGGCTTCACCCTGCTGCTGGAGCAGCGCCGCGGCCGCCTGCCCGGCTGGCTCGCCTGGCTTTCCAGCCACGACGCCCGGCTCTGGTACATCGGCATGGGGCTGCTGATCGGCCTGAGCCTGCTGCGGTACTTGCTGGGGCGCTGAGCCCCAGCGACGTGGTCAGTCCGCCCCCACCAGAACGGCTTCCCAGGCGCTGACGTCGGGCACAGCCGGGGCTGGCAGCAAGGGATCCTGGCCCAGCTGGTCGCCGATGCGCTCCCGGGCCAGCTGGCGGTACTCGAAGAAGTGTTCGCCGGCGGCGCAGAGGCCGAGGTAGAGGGCCAGCAGGCGGGGTTGCTGCCGTGCCATCTGCAGCAGCTGTCGCCAGAACTGGCCGCGGAGTTCAGGGCGGCGCAGGCCCTGCTTCCAGACCAGCAGGGCCAGCAGCCTCACCGCCCGGGCCGGTGGCACGTGCATCTGCTGGGAGCAGTGGGGATTGGGGGTGATGGCGAGGCAGTGGCGCAGGCATCGCTCCAGGTAGGTGGTCGGCTCATACATCCGCCAGAGGGCCCGCACGTACTCGCGGCCGATGTCCGGGGCCGGGCGGGAGGGCACGAAGTTCATCAGGGTGTTCTGATCGCCGCAGAGGACATCGGCCTCCGGCAGGAGCCGCCCCTCCCGTTCCAGCCGGGTCCACAGGGCTGTGTTCGGCAGGGCCTGGAGAATCCCCAGCATCGGCTGGGGAATGGCCGTCTCAGCGACGAACGCCTCGATACGCTCTCCGGCCCCTGATCGTTCTGCGTCGAAACCGAGAATGAACCCGGCGTAGATCACCAATCCCGCCGCGCTGATCGTCCGGCAGGCCTCCGTGAGGGGATGGCGGGTGTTCTGCTGTTTGCGGGTGACCTCGAGACTGTCCTGGTCGGGGGTCTCAATGCCCAGGAAGACCCCGAAGAAACCGGCCTGGGCCATCAGATCGAGCAGGTCGGGCTGCTCGGCCAGATTCACCGAGGCTTCGGTGAGGAAATTGAAGGGGTAGCGATGCTCCCGCATCCAGGGAATCAGATCGTTCAGCAGACGTTTGACGTTGTGCTGATTGCCGATGAAGTTGTCATCCACCATGAAGATGGATCCCCGCCAGCCCAGGTCGTACAGGGTCTGCAGTTCCCCCAGCAGCTGGTGGTTTTCCTTGGTCCGTGGTTTGCGGCCGTAGAGGTTGATGATGTCGCAGAACTCGCAGTTGAAGGGACAGCCGCGGGAGAACTGCACCGCCATCATCAAGTAGGCATCCCGCTTCAGCAGGTCGAAGCGGGGCCTGGGACTGAGGCTGACATCCGGCTTCTCTGTGGCCCGGAACACCCCTGTGGGTGCGCCTTGCTGGAGGGCCTCCAGGAAAGCGGGCACCGTGAGTTCCCCCTCATCCAGGATCAGGTAGTGGGCTCCGGATTGCAGCGCGTGCTCCGGGAGGGAGGTGGGATAGGGGCCACCGACCGCCACCTTCTTGCCCATCGTCACCGCCTTGCGGATCAGATGGTGGAAATCCTCCCGTTGCACGAGCATCGCCGAGACGATGACGAGGTCGCACCAGTGCCAGTCGTCCTCTGGCTCCTCGGCCACGTTCCTGTCGTGGAAGCGCAGATTCCATTCCGGCGGCAGCAGGGCCGCCACCGTGAGGATTCCGAGGGGGGGGATGAAGGCCTTCACGCCGGCCATCGCCAGGAACCGGTCGAACGACCAGAACGTTTTTGGGAAGTGGGGATAGAGCAGGAGCGCGTTCATCACATCTGCAGCAGATCAGCTACAAAAGTCGGCTGAACATCTGGGGCTTGATGGTCAACGTAGGGAGCTATCCGCTGAGGCCATAGCGGTGAAACAATTCTTTCCCTGGACTTGCTGCTGATGCATCAGTGCCGCATTTTCTGAACTTCATGCGCTCGGATCCTCAGTGATCGAGAACGAGTGGTCTTGGGAGCCACCTTCTCTGCCAGGGGCTGCAGGCATCAGGGCGGGACCAGGACGAGAGGAGAATTCTGCGGCGTTCCTGATGAAGGGTGAGGAGATACCGCCGTAGGGCTTGGCCTTCCTCAATGCTGCCCAGCGCCTTTCCGCCCCCATGCAGGAGGCCTTGCCTCAGGTCCTCGAGGGAGGTTGGCCTGCCTCCCGCTCTGATCTCCTGAACGTATCGAAGCAGCCATGGCTCCAACTGCGCTGGCGTTGCCGATTCCGGCAGCAGGAAATGGTGCTGCTCTCCGGTATCAATTGCCAGAAGGGTGAGCAGGGCTGCTTCGGACACGAAGGCTGAGGTGGTGGCTCTCCGCAAATGCCACCAGGTGGAAGCTCCTTGATGCTGCCAGCGGAGCTTCGGCCCGCTGCCGGATGACGTCCAGCAGGTCGCAGATGCGGTTCACGTCCGACTCGGAGAACAGGCCTTCGGGGCCCGTGGGTGCCAGATCGGTGAAGGGAGGGTCATAGAGACGGGCCGGATCCATCACACCGCGGCTGGTGAGTTCATTGATGATCTCGTTGATGAACTGGATCTGGGTGAGGGTGTGGGTGCCTTCGATGAGGAACTCGGCGAACAGCTCCTTGGCGGCATTGCGGTCGAGGCCCACCAGCGAGCGGATGAAGAGCCCGAAGCCGTTGCATTCTTCGGTGGCCCTGGCGATCACGCTCTCACTGCCGATGCCATGGCTGAGCAGGAAGCGTTGCAGCTCGTTCAGATCGTCGGCGGTGAGGGGTTGGTTGCGGCGCAGCCGTTGCATGGTGAGGTGATCCTGATGGGCGTTGAGAAAATCCCGTGTCCGCAGGCGGAACTGGCGGAATTCATCACGGCTGATCAGGGGCGTGGGGTCGTGTTCACGCAATTCACCGAGTTCATCGGTGAAATTGACGTAGATCGGGGTGCGTGATTGCCGCTCGATCAGGCCGACCAGGCCCCGTAGCCTGCGCCGCACATCTTCGAGCATCGGCAGGGTCAGATCCTGCCACCATTCATCCAGCAGCAGATCCTGGATCAGGCCCATCTCGGCGGCCACCATCGGGATCGTGTGGCGTTCCTCCAGCAGCGCCGAGATGGTGCGCACCTGTTCCTGGAGCTTGGCGAAGCGCGGATGTCCTTGCAGCAGCGCCAGCTGAAGCTTGTACACGATCAGATCGAAACGCCGTGCATCGGCATCGGTGTCGCCTTCCTGTTCAGCCAGAGCGGAGGGCAGAGGCGTCAGCGTGGCGGAAAGGGTGACGTGGTCGTCGCCGCTCAGCTGCCCCCAGGCGTTCGGTTGGCTGAAGTGTTCCACCACATCCAGATGGGGACGGACCAGGAAGTTGTCGCTGGGGCAGGCGGCCACATGGCTTCTGAGTTTGTTCGCCAGCTCCGTGCGGTGGGAGAGAAGTTCCACCGGAAGTGACGCATGGCCCTGGGAAGCCTGTTGATCAAGGGATTCGATCAGGGCCAGGCGAGTTCTGAAGAGCTTGGCGCTGATGGATTCGGGCGCTGCGGTGCCTGGCGTGCCCCCTTCACCGAGGAAGAATTCGAGGGTCTGGCAGCAATCAAAGATCCAGAAGAACGGCTTGTGCTGGCCCGGCCCGAACAGGTCCGGCCAGAGGCGGGTGCCACGCCCCACCATCTGCCAGAACTTGGTGCGGGAGCGCACCGGCTTGAAGAACATCAGGTTGACGATCTCCAGGATGTCGATGCCGGTGTCCAGCATGTCGACCGAGATGGCGATGGCGAGATCACTGCCGGGATCGGCGAATTCGTCGATCAGATTCTGCGCATAGCTCGTGCGGTTGTCGATCACGCGGGCGACCTTTCCAGCGAGGTGGGGGTAGTGGTGGTCGAAGCGGTCTTGAATGAAAACGGCGTGGTCGTGGTTGCGGGCAAACAGGATGGTTTTGCCGATGCGATCGCCGTCCTGGCCCACCATGCCCTGGGTCATCAACACCTGCAGGGCCTTATCGACGGTGTCGGTGTTGAACAACCAGGCGTTGACGGCGCCGGATTCGATCTGCTGGGCGCCGAGGGCGCCCTCCTCCCATTCGAGCAGATCCCACTGGGATTGTTCCTCTTCGCTGAGGTCGGCTTAGCGGATGCCTTCGCGGGGAAACTGCAGCGGAACCGTGACGGGCCGGAGGTTCACGAGATAGCGATCGTCCACGGCCTGATCAAGGCCGTATTCATCGGTGGGGAGGCCCACCTCCAGGCCGAAGAGGTCGTAGGTGTTGCGATCGATCTCGTCGCGGGGCGTGGCGGTGAGCCCGCAGAGCAGGGAATCGAAGTAGGCGAAGATGGCGCCATAGTTCTGATAGACGCTGCGGTGGGCCTCATCCACCACCAGCAGATCGAAGTGGCCGACACCGAAGCGCTTCTCGCCGCGGCTGTCTTCCTCATCGATGAGGTTCATCATCGTGGGGTAGGTGGAGAGAAACACCCGCCCTTCTCCGCCGCGGTTCGTGACCAGGTTCACCGGTGAACAGTCCGGCAGAAAGCGGCGGAAAGCCCGCTCGGCCTGGAGCACCAGGGCCTTGCGATCGGCAAGGAACAGCACCCGCTTCACCCAGTTGCAGCGGATCAGCAGATCGGCCAAGGCGATCACGGTGCGGGTCTTGCCGGTGCCGGTGGCCATCACCAGCAGGACCTTGCGCCGGCCGCGCTCGAAGGATTCGCTGATCGCCCGGATGGCCCGCTGCTGGTAGTAGCGCTCCACGATCTCGGGATTCACCGCGGCTGAGGCCAGGCTCTGGCGCTGGGTCCGGCGACGGATCAGGGTGTCCAGCTCGGCCTTGCGATAGAAGCCATGCACCTCCCGGGGCGGATAACGGCTGTCGTCCCAGAGGCGATGGCGGTAGCCATTGGAGAGGAAGATCAGGGGCCGCTGGCCGTATTGGGCTTCCAGGGCGTCGGCGTAGAGCTTGGCCTGTTGCTGGCCGATCACCGGATCTTTACTGCTGCGCTTGGCCTCCACCAGGGCCAGGGGTTTGCCGTCATCGCCCCACAGCACGACATCAAGAAACCCCTCTCCGGTCTGATTCGGCATGCCGGTGACAGGCACCTCGTCGGAGCGGCCTTCCCCCAGTCGACAGCCCACTGCCTCGAGGTAGTGGTCGATGTAGAGGCGACGGGTGTCGAACACGGTGAGATCGGCCTCCGGTGGGGCGGCGGCCTGGTTGGCCATGCGCAGGGCCGTGATCTGCTGGCGCAGTCGCTCCACTTCCTCGCGGGAGGCTTCGTTTGCCGTCCGGGCGTCCCGCAGTTGCTGGTCGCGTTCCGCCAGCTGGTTGGCGAGAACCTCCAGCTGCTCACGGGTCTGGGCCTGCTGCGCGGTGCTCGGGTCGGAAGCGGGCAGTTGGGCCTTGTCGAAACGAAGGCCCCTGATGGCATTGAGGTTGGGGCCATAGGTGAGGGCCAACCAACGCAACACCTGGAACAACTCCACCGCCGCCAGGACTGCACTCCTGGGAGTATGGGTTGGGCTCGATGAACGGCCTCGTTGCCGAGGCCCTTGAGCAGCTTGAAGCGGCTCAGCAGCTGGGGCCCGACGAGCTGGCGGAAGTCGACGGCATGGATCAGCTGGGAGAGAGGACTCCCCCCAGGGCCGCTGCAACTGGCTGTCGTTGGTGTAGACCCACTCCACCATCAGCTCGATGGTGCGGCTTGCATAGAAGCAGGCGGTACGGGGATCGCCCAGGGCGAAGCTCTCCACCCGCACGGCCTCTTCCAGGAGCTCCGGCCACGACTCGGCGATCAGGGCGTACTGGGAACTCATGGGCTAATAGTGGTAGCGACCCTGGAGGAACTCCACCCGGTCAGCTTTGACGAGATAGACACAGCGGTGCTCCTGGGTGATCCGACGCGACCAGATGCCCGCGCCCAGGTATTTGAGAGGCTCCGGTTTGCCGATGCCGCTGAAGGGATCGCGCAGCACGGCTTTCATCAACTCCAGCAGGCGGCGGGCCGTGCGGCGGTCGGTTTCGATCCAATGCTGCAGGTCCTCCAGAAACTCCGGATGGCACACCGCCTCCCGCTGGGGACTCATGCCTCCAATTGCGCCTCGAGATCGCCGAGGCGCAGCGGGGGAAGGCTGTCGCTCTGGGCGCGCTCCAGGGCCTTGAGCAGGCGGGCGGCATTGCGGGGGGAGCGCAGCAGATGGGCGGTTTCGAGAAGCCCCTCCAGCTCCTCGGCCGCCACCATGGCCACGTCACCGCCCTGACGGCGCCGGACCAGCACCACCTCGCGATCGTCCACCACCTTGTCCATCAGGGCCTTGAGCTGGTCGCGGGCAGCGGTGTAAGTGGTCTCGATGGCCACGGGAGTCGTACAGGATGTCTGTGCATGTTAGTGGTGATCCGGTGGCGTCATCCAGCTGCCGCTCGAGCGACTGGCGAATCAGCGCTGAGCAGCCGATGAGTCTGGGCCGGTCATGCGAAAGACGAATGGCCTGCCAGCACCAAAAAAAGCGCCCCCGCAGGGGCGCTTGGTGCTGAAGGCGAAGGAGTGGTGATCCGACGCTGATCGCAGGGGCGATCAGTAGTCGAAGTCGCCGCCCATGCCGCCACCGCCACCGGCGGGTGCAGCTTCCTTCTTCTCGGGCATGTCGGCCACGATGCACTCGGTGGTGAGCACCATGCCGGCGATCGAGGCGGCATTCTGCAGGCCGGAGCGGGTCACCTTGGCGGGATCGACGATGCCGGCGGCCAGCATGTCGACGTACTCGCCGGTGGCGGCGTTGTAGCCCTCGTTGAAGGGCTTGTTGCGCACGTGCTCGGCGACGACGGCGCCGTTGACGCCGGCGT
>CALRQM020000028.1:0-36500 GCA_943370335.1 Bordetella parapertussis
CGATCAGCTTGGAGGCGAGCTCCTCGAACTTGGCCCGGGTGAGGGTGAGGTCGAGGTGCTTGGGACCTTCGGGGGTGGCGGTGATGAAGGGCAGATTGATCTCGGCCTGGGTGGCACTGGAGAGTTCGATCTTGGCCTTCTCAGCCGCCTCGGTGAGGCGCTGCAGGGCCTGCTTGTCCTGGCGCAGGTCGATGCCTTCGTTGGCCTTGAAGCTGTCGGCCAGGTGATCGACGATCACCTTGTCGAAGTCGTCGCCGCCCAGGTGGGTGTCACCGCTGGTGGAGAGCACCTCGAAGACGCCGTCGCCCACTTCCAGCACGGAGACGTCGAAGGTGCCGCCGCCGAGGTCGAACACCAGGATGCGCTCGTTGCTCTTGCGATCCAGGCCGTAGGCCAGGGCCGCGGCCGTGGGCTCGTTGATGATCCGCAGCACTTCGAGGCCGGCGATCTTGCCGGCGTCCTTGGTGGCCTGGCGCTGGGAGTCGTTGAAGTAGGCCGGGACGGTGATCACCGCCTGGGTGACGGTTTCACCCAGATACTTGCCGGCGTCCTCGGCCAGCTTGCGCAGCACTTCGGCCGAGATCTCCTCGGGGGCGAACTGCTTGCTGAGCACCGGGCACTTGATCTTGACGTTGGAGCCGGCCTTCTCGACGCCGTAGCTGACTTCCTTCGACTCCTCGTTCACCTCATCGACCCGGCGGCCGATGAAACGCTTGACGGAATAGAAGGTGTTCTCCGGGTTCATGACCGCCTGGCGCTTGGCGATCTGGCCGACCAGCTTGTCCTGGTTCTTCGTGTAGGCGACCACGGAGGGCGTCGTGCGGAAGCCCTCGGCGTTGGCGATCACCGTGGGCTTGCCGCCCTCCATCACGGCGACGCAACTGTTCGTGGTGCCGAGGTCAATACCGACGACCTTGCCCATGGATGACCGACTCCTGGTGTGAATGAATTTCTGGCTTCCGCCATCTTCCGCATCAGGGGTTGACCCAGGCGAGGGGTGGTTCCCGAACCGGTGCCGTACCGGGACGGGGCCGGCGGCCTGTCGGAGCCTGGGATCCGGCGGATCTACGGTCGGGCGGCAGCTGCTCATGCGAGCCCATGCCAACCCCACAGACAGCACCGGTGATCGGTGGCGGCACCGCCCTGGTGGGGGTGCTGGGGGATCCGGTGCGTCATTCCCTCTCACCGGCGATGCACAACGCAGCCATCGCCGCCCTCGGGCTCGACTGGGCCTACCTGGCCCTGCCGGTGGCGGCCTCTGACCTGGCCGTGGTGCTGCGGGCCCTGGCGGCGATCGATTGTCGCGGCCTCAACGTCACCCTGCCCCATAAGCAGGCCGCCGCCGGACTGGCGGAGGAGCTGACGCCACTGGCCTGGCGGCTGGGGGCCGTGAACACCCTGGTGCGACGCGAGGGCGGCGGCTGGCTCGGCACCAACACCGATGTGGAGGGGTTTCTGGCGCCGCTGCGGTCCCTGGCCGCCCGTGAGGCGCTGGTGCTGGGCTGCGGCGGCAGTGCCCGGGCGGTGGTGGCGGGCCTGGTGGACCTGGGCCTGGACCGCATCCAGGTGGCGGGCCGGGACGCCGCGCGCCTGGAGCCGTTCATCCGCTCCTGCGCCGACTGGGCCCCCGGCCTGGTGCCCCTGGTCTGGGGAGCTGACAGCACCGGCCCCGCGGACCCCCTGGGCGCGGCCTTGGCGAGCGCCGATCTGGTCGTCAACACCACGCCGGTGGGGATGGCCGCCGCGGAACGCTCGCCCCTGCGTCCTGACCAGATCGCGGCCCTGTCACCGGCGACCACCGTCTACGACCTCATCTACACCCCCAGACCCACGGCCCTGTTGCGCCTGGCCCGCCAGCAGGGCTGCCGCACCATCGACGGCCTCGAGATGCTGGTGCAGCAGGGGGCCGCCTCCCTGAGGCTCTGGAGCGGGCTCCAGGAGATGCCGGTCATCGCCATGCGGGCCGCCGCCCTGGCCCGGCTGGAGGGCCCCTAGCCTGCGGTCACTGTCCTGCCTTTGCCCAGAGCCCCCATGGAAGGTCCTCCGATCTGGCAGCGGCTGCTGGGAGCCCTGGCCTACCTGCTGCCCCTGAGCGACGCCCTGCGCTTCGGTCAGGCCCTGTTCGACATGTTCCCGCTGCTGCAGTGGGTTGCCGTGCCGGCCCTGCCCCTGGTGGTGCTGGAGCAGGCCATTCCCTTCGGCGGCCTGGTGCTGTTCCTGTTGCTGTTCCTGCTGGTGGTGCGCAACCCCAAAGTGCCCTACCCGATCCGCTTCAACGTGCTGCAGGCGATCCTGATCGACATCGTGCTGGTGCTGCTGACCCTCGCCTTCGACACGGTGCTGGCTCCCCTCGGCGCCGGCTTCGCCATCCGCACCCTCTCCAACACGATCTTCCTCGGCACCCTGCTGCTGGTTCTGTTCTCGGTGGTTCAGAGCCTGCGGGGCAAGGAAGCCGACATCCCCACCGTCTCGGAAGCGGTGCGCATGCAGCTCTTCTGAACGCCCCTTGCGAAGCGGCGGCGGTGCTGCGATAGGTTCATGGATCCGTCGCTGAGTGGCTCCGTGCCCCTCAGCCCCTCCCCAGGCGACCATGACGCAGCCCTATTACGAGACCATGTACATCCTCCGGCCGGACATTCCGGAGGAGGAAGTCGAGACC
Source organism: Bordetella parapertussis (assembly GCA_943370335.1). Taxonomy (GTDB): domain Bacteria; phylum Cyanobacteriota; class Cyanobacteriia; order PCC-6307; family Cyanobiaceae; genus Cyanobium. The sequence continues at coordinate 2,660 of CALRQM020000028.1, forward strand.
CACGTCGCCAAGTACCGCGACCTCGTGATCGAGGCCGGCGCCGAAGTGCTCGACACCCAGATGCGCGGCAAGCGTCGGCTGGCCTATCCGATCGCCAAGCACCGCGAAGGCATCTACGTGCAGCTCAACCACAGTGGCGATGGCCAGCAGGTGGCCGTGCTCGAGCGGGCCATGCGGCTCTCCGAAGACGTGATCCGCTACCTGACCGTCATCCAGGACGGCCCCATGCCTCCCCCCCGCAGCGTGCCCGGCGCCGCCGTCGACGTGGCCCCCACCGAACCCGCGGCGGTCTGATCCCGGTTGTTCATCCCTGAGCACTGGGCCTACAGTCCGCCCAATGGGTGCTAGGCGATGACAACTGCGGACAAGGAGGACGCCAATCCGGAGGGAACCCTCCCATCCCGTGTGGTGCCGCCCCAGCCGGCCTACAACCCCTCCGGTTGGCCCGCCAACCCGTCGACACCTGCACCGAGCGTGCTGACCCCCGGCCAGCCGGTGGCCCCTCTGGCGCCGCCGCCGCCGGCCAGCTTCAGCTTCGGCGATGGGCCTGCCGCCGTCGCCGAACCGGCGTCCATCGCCCGCGACGCGATCGACGCCGACCCGATCCTGCTGGACCCAGTCGCGCCACCGGCTCCCGCCCAGGCCCCCCAGGCGGCAGCAGGGGCCTCGAGCCTCGCCCTCACCACCACCGGGCCGGATGCCCATCAGCTCGAGATGGAGCTGGCGGCCGCCCGGGATGAGCTCAAAGCGCTGCACGAAATGCTCGAGGACCTGCCCGAGATCTTCGAGCGCAAGTTCCAGCAGCGTCTGGCCACGGTGATGGAGCACCAGAAGCATCTGCTCGACGACAACCAGGCCCTGCGGGAGCGGCTGTACAGCCTCAATCCGGCTGCCGCAGACGGCCCCCCGCCCGGCTCAGGCCGCCCCCAGCCCCTGCTGCTGCCCACGGTGGCCAGGAAGGAGGGCTGGGGCCAGGCCCTGAAGCGCGCCCTGCGGCTGGGCGGCCTGGACACCAACGGGCGCCCGGGCGATGGGTCAACCCAGAAGATCACTCGCCACGACGACGGGCGGCCCATAACCGCGTAGGCATCCCCCAGACGTAGATGAAGCCCTCGGCGGCCCGGTGATCGAAGAGATCCTCAGCCCCGTAGGTGGCCATGTCGGGCACATAGAGGCTGTCGCTGGCGCTGGAGCGTCCCACCACCGTGGCGCTGCCCTTCTGCAGGCGGATCCGCACCAGGCCGTTCACCGTCGCCTGGGTGCGGTCGAGGAAGCCGTCGAGGGCGTCCTTGAGGGGGCCGAACCAGAGTCCCTGGTACACCAGATCCGCCCAGCTCATCTCGATCTGGCGCTTGTAGCGGAGCACGTCGGCGGCCAGGGTGAGGCTCTCGAGTTCCTGGTGGGCGCGGATCAGCAGCAGCAGGCCGGGGGTTTCGTAGATCTCCCGGCTCTTGATGCCCACCACCCGGTTCTCGATCATGTCGAGGCGGCCGAAGCCATGGGCCCCCGCCAGGGCGTTGGCCCGCCGGATCAGGGCCACCGGATCGAGACGCTCACCGTCGATGGCCACCGGACTGCCGTGCTCGAAAGCGATCTCCACCACCTGCCCCTCGGCCGGGGCGTCCGCCACGGAGCGGGTCATGGCAAAGACCTCCTCCGGCGGCTCCACCATCGGATCCTCCAGGGGGCCGGCCTCGATGCTGCGGCCCAGCAGGTTGAGGTCGATCGAATAGGGGGATTTCTTGCTCACCGGCGCCGGGATGTCACAGCGCTCGCCGTAGGCGATCGTCTCCTCCCGGCTCATGCCCCATTCCCGTGCCGGTGCCAGCACCTTGAGGTCGGGGGCCAGGGCGCCGATGGCGACATCGAAGCGCACCTGATCGTTGCCCTTGCCGGTGCAGCCGTGGGCCACCGCGTCGGCCCCCACCTCCCGGGCCACCTCCACCAGGCGACGGGCGATCAGGGGGCGGGCCAGGGCCGTGGAGAGGGGGTAGCGGCCCTCATAGAGGGCATTGGCCCGGATGGCGGGGAAGGCGAACTCGCGGATGAAGGGATCGATCAGGTCGTCCACCCGCGACTGGCTGGCGCCGGCCGCCAGGGCCTTGAGGCGGATCGGCTCGAGTTCGTCGCCCTGCCCCAGGTCGGCGGCGAAGGTGATCACCTCCTTCACCCCCCACTCCCGAATCAGGTAGGGGATGCAGACGCTGGTGTCGACACCACCGGAATAGGCGAGCACCACCCGCTCGGCACGCGGCGTTCCTGTCGGCGGTGCCCCGCCCGCCAGCTGCTGCCCCATCTCCGCCATCAGTGACGCTCCTGCTCTGTGGCGACCGATTCTGTCGCCTGGGGCCATTCTCCCCCCTGGTCCGACGCCGGCAGGCGCCAGCGGAGCAGAACCACCAGGGCCAGGAGCAGGGGCGGCCCGAGCACCAGGGCCGCCACCACCGCCGGCACGATCGGCAGGGGCTGGGGCCAGCGGACGGCGGCCGCGGCCAGCAGGGTGCTGAGCACGAGGGCCGCCGACCAGAGGCGGCCCACGTCCAGGATCTTGGCGATGGTCATGGGCGGCGCGGTAGGGTGATGAGTCGGTCCTTGACGACCCAGCCTGACGGCATGAGCATTCTCGACACGATCAATCCCTCCCTGACCCGCTACCGGCGCAACGAGCCGGCTCCGGTGCTGCCGTTGCGGGATGAGCCCGATCTGCTGAGCCTGCTGGAAGCCAGCGGCCGCCTGGTGGCCGATGAGGAAACGGCCAGCACCGATGTGAGCACGGTGGAAGAGGAGGAGCTGTCGGCGCTGATGGGCGAGAAAGAGGATTACAGCCCGGCCGACGAGCCCTCGGAGGAAGACTGGGAGGACTGACGGTCCGCTCCGTCACCACCCTGCAGCCCCTCCGATGGCCTCCCGCGACGGCCGCACGCCTGCGGCCCTGCTCGCCCTGATCCTGCTGGCCGCCTGCCTGGCCAGCGACGCCCTGGTGGCCAACTCCATGCTGACCCTGCCGCTGGTGGTGGCGGCCCTGGTCAGCGCGGGGGTGGCGGCCCTCGGAGTGCCTCGGCTGCGGGCCCTGAAGCTGGGCCAGGTGATCCGCGACGAGGGCCCCCAGGCCCACCACAGCAAGGCGGGCACGCCCACGATGGGGGGCCTGCTGGTGGTGCCCGTGGGGGTGCTGGTGGGCGGGCTGATCAGTCCGCAGGATCCCCGCCTGCTGGCGGTGGCGGCGGTCACCCTGGCCTACATGGCGATCGGTGCCGTCGACGACTGGCGCAGCCTCACCCGCCGCACCAACACGGGCCTGAGCCCCCGGGGCAAGCTGCTGCTCCAGGCCCTGGCCGCCGTCGGCTTCCTGGTCTGGGCCCACCAGGGCGGCTGGCTGGGGGGCGGCGTGCCCGGAGACCTGGGTCTGCCCTTCGGCCGGGTGCTCACCCTCGGGTTGCTGATCTGGCCCCTGGCCCTGTTCGTGTTCCTGGCCGAAAGCAACGCCACCAACCTCACCGATGGCCTCGATGGCCTGGCCGCCGGCTGTGGCGCCATCGTGTTCACCGGCATGGGGCTGCAGCTGATGCTGCGGGGCCACGGGGGGGATCCGGTGCTGGCCGCCTTCTGCACGGCCATGGCGGGCTGCTGGCTTGGCTTCCTCAGCCAGAACCGCCACCCGGCCCGGGTGTTCATGGGCGACACGGGCTCCCTGGCCATGGGGGCCGCCCTGTCCTCGGTGGCCCTGCTGACCGACAGCCTCTGGCCCCTGCTGCTGATGGGGGGTGTGTTCCTGGCCGAATCCCTCTCGGTGATCCTGCAGGTGGGCGTGTTCAAGGCCACCAAGGGCCCCGACGGCCAGGGGCGGCGCCTGTTCCGCATGGCCCCGCTGCACCACCATTTCGAACTGGGGGGACTGCCGGAGCAGCGGGTGGTGCTCGGTCTGTGGGGCGCCAGCCTGATACTGGTGCTGGTGGGATTGGTGCTGCTGCCCTGAGCAGCCCCTTCTTGTCGTCGATCACGGCGACCCGCCGACCGCTCCGTCGCACCCGGGCCCATGGCGTTTTTCACCTGGAAGGAAACGGGCCTCACCGCCGACTGCGCCAGCCTGGAGGCGATGGCGGCAAGGTTCGAGGAGGCGGCGGCCCTGATGCGCCGCATGGCCGACGAGGGCTTCAAGGTGGAGCGCCACCCGGAGGGGCAGCGCATCACCCACCCCGATCCGGCGGTGTTCGGGGCCTACGGCTTCGTGAGCGAGGAATCGGCCGAAAGCCAGCTCACCCTCCTGGATGAGCCCGGCGCCTGAGCGCCGTCAGGCCGGTGTAGGCCAGGACGCTCAGCGGCGCACGTAGCCCACCAGCCACACCACCACGAAAGCCAGGGAGGAGACGCCCAGGTAGATCAGCGTCCATTTCTGGAAGCCGGCCACATCCCAGCCGAAGGGCAGCAGCCCATTGGCCGCGTCGCCGGCGGTGCTGAAAGCGAGGGGGAGGAGAGCCGGAAGCATCGCGGCACGTTAGGGGAACGGGCTCGCGCCGCGTCAGGATCGCCCCAGCCGCTCCCTTTCCATGGCACCAGGCCCTTCCCCTTTCCCGCGGACGGTGATGCTGCTGGGCAGCGGCGAGCTGGGCAAGGAGGTGGCCATCGCCGCCCAGCGGCTCGGCTGCCGCGTGATCGCCATCGACCGCTACGCCGATGCCCCTGCCATGGCGGTGGCGCAGGTGAGCGAGGTGGTGGCCATGGCCGACCCCGACGCCCTCAAAGCGGTGGTGCGGCGCCATCGTCCCGACGTGGTGATCCCGGAGATCGAGGCCCTGGCGGTGGACGCCCTGGCGGAGCTGGAGGCGGAGGGCTTCACCGTGATTCCCACCGCCCGGGCCACGGCGGTGACCATGAACCGCGACCGCATCCGCGACCTGGCCGCCCGGGGCCTGCGGCTGCGCACCGCCCGGTTCGCCTATGCCGAAAGCGCCGCCGAACTGGCGGCGGCGGCGGCCCCCCTGGGCTGGCCCGTGGTGGTGAAGCCGGTGATGAGCTCCTCCGGCAAGGGCCAGAGCGTGGTACATGGCCCCGACGCCATCGAAGCCGCCTGGGACGGGGCCATGGCCGGAGCCCGGGGGACCGGCGCGCGGGTGATCGTGGAGGAGTTCCTGCGCTTCAGCCTGGAGATCACCCTGCTGACGGTGCGCCAGTGGCAGGGCCCCACCCTGTTCTGCCCGCCGATCGGCCACATCCAGGAGCGGGGCGACTACCAGTGCAGCTGGCAGCCCGCCCGCCTGGGGGAGGCCCAGCTGGCGGCGGCCCAGGCGATGGCGAAGGCCGTCACCGACGACCTGGGCGGCGCCGGCCTGTTCGGGGTGGAGTTCTTTCTCTGCGGCGAGCCCGGCGCCGAGGAGGTGGTGTTCTCCGAGCTCTCGCCCCGGCCCCACGACACGGGCCTGGTGACGATGGTGGGCCAGAACCTGAGCGAATTCGAGCTGCACCTGCGGGCGGTCCTGGGACTGCCGATCCCCGAGATCCGCAGCCTCGGCGCGGCGGCCTCCCGGGTGATCCTGGCCGGACCCGAAGCCCCCGGCGGGCCCGGAACACCGAGCTACCTGGGCCTGGAGCGGGCCCTGGCGGTACCGGACACCCAGGTGCTCATTTTCGGCAAACCCGATAGCCGGCCCTGGCGGCGGATGGGGGTGGCCCTGGCCCGCGGCGACGATGAGACGGACGCCCGCCGGCGCGCCGATGGGGCCGCCGCGCTCGTGCAGGTGCAGACCAGCCGATAAACCGTCGCCACCACTGGTTTTTCAGCGCTTTGGCCCCTATGGTACGTCCCTGCGGGTAGCACAATGACTCAGGCCCATTCACCCTCGAGGCTCTCTCGCTCCCGGAAGTCCCGGCAGAGGCGGGAGCTGGGGGCGGTGGCGCTTCCTGAAAAGACCAGCACCAGGCCTGATCCGAAGCACCGGCCCCCGGCCCAGCACCGCTCCAGGCGGCGCCCCCTGGTCACCTTCGGCCTGGGTATCGCCGTGGGTGCCCTCCTGGCCGGTCCGCTGCCGGCGCGCATCGCCCCGTTCCTGGCCGGCCTGATTCCCTCCTCCCGCGGCATCGGGGCGGTGCTGAATCCACTGTCGCTCGAAAACCGTCAGATCCTGGTGCTCGGACGTGACGTCGTCGGCGAAAACACCGACGTGATGTTCACCGTGCGGCTCGACGGCGACATCACCCACATCACCCAGGTGCCTCGGGACACCTTCATCGAGTCCCCCCAGCTGGGGGTGGTGAAGGCCAACTCCCTGTTCGCCCTCGGCGGCATCCAGACCGCGAAAGACGAGGTGGGCCAGCTGGTCTCAGCTCCCATCGACCGCTACCTGAAGGTGAACCTGGACGCGGTCAGCAAACTGGCTGAGGCCCTCGGTGGCGTCGAAGTGGACGTGCCCAAGCGGATGTACTACGTCGACAACGCCCAGGGGCTTTACATCGATCTCTACCCCGGCAAGCAACTGCTGCAGGGCAAGAGCCTCGAGGGTTTCCTGCGCTTCCGCCACGACGAACAGGGCGACCTGGGACGGATGGAGCGCCAGCGGCTGGTGATGGCCCAGGTGTTCCGCAAGCTGGCTGATCCCACCACGATCGCCAGGCTGCCGGCCCTGCTGGAGATCGCCGGCAACGACATGGTCACCGACCTCTCGCCGATCGAGATGACCCAGCTGATGTCCGCCCTCGGTCGGACCAAGCTGAGCACCCAGCGGGTGCCAGGCCGGCTCTACTGGCACAACGACCTCAGCTACTGGATGCCCAACAGCAACCAGGTCCACCCCAGCGGCAGCGGCGACGAGCCCCTTCCCTGAGGAGGGGTCAGGCGGAGCCTCGGCCGTCGTCGGGGCTGCGCCAGCCGGCGGTGAGTTCGGCCAGCAGCTGGGCCAGCCCCTCCTTCCTGGGCAGATCGGCTTCAGCTGCCCACTCGATCTCCTGGATCCTGGCGTCATCCAGGCCCAGCAGCTCCACCAGGTGGCGGTAGGCCACCCGTTCCTGGGCGTTGATGCTGGACTCCGCCGGTGAGCGCCGGCCCACCCGCACCATCATGTAGCTGAGCTTCAGGGCCAGCTGGCGGTCGTCGGAGCCGGGGAGCTGGGTCACCAGATCGTCCAGGCCCGCCAGCGGCAGCCGCTCGGCCAGAAAGGCCTCCAACTGTGCGTCGCCGAGGCTGTCGGGGCTGTCGCCCTGCAGGTGGGTGGCCACCTGCTCGGCCAGCAGCTCCCGCTCGGCGGTGGAGCATTCGCCGTCGGCCCAGGCGACGGTGCAGACGATGCGCAGCAGGGCCGCCTGGGCGGAGGTGAGTTCAGCCATGGGTCAGGCCGCGAGGGGAATGGGGGGATGCTGCTCCAGCACGTGCCGCAGGTAGCGGCCGGTGTGGCTGGCGGCATTCTCGGCCACGGACTCGGGGGTGCCGATGGCGACGATGTGGCCGCCCTTGTCGCCGCCCTCCGGGCCCAGGTCGATCAGCCAGTCTGCGCAGCGGATCACATCAAGGTTGTGCTCGATCACCAGGATCGAGTTGCCCTTGTCGACCAGGCGCTGCATCACGTCCATCAGCTTGTGGACGTCGTAGAAGCTGAGGCCCGTGGTGGGCTCGTCGATCAGGTAGAGGGTCTTGCCGGTGGCGCGGCGGGATAGCTCGGTGGCCAGCTTCACCCGCTGGGCCTCGCCCCCCGAGAGGGTGGGCGCGGGCTGGCCCAGCTTGATGTAGCCGAGCCCCACGTCCACCAGGGTGCTGAGACGCTCGCCGGCCTGGGGGATGGCGGCGAACACCTCGGCGGCCTGCTCCACCGTCATCTCCAGCACATCAGCGATGGTGTGGCCCCGGAAGGTGACCTGCAGGGTCTCGCGGTTGTAGCGGGCCCCCTTGCAGACGTCGCACTGGACGTAGACGTCGGGGAGGAAGTTCATCTCGATCACGTTGACCCCCTGGCCGCTGCAGGCCTCGCAGCGCCCCCCCTTGACGTTGAAGCTGAACTGGCCCACCTGGTAGCCGCGGGCCTTGGCCTCCACCGTGGCGGCGAACACCTGGCGGATCGGATCGAAGGCGCCGGTGTAGGTGGCGGGGTTGGAGCGGGGGGTGCGGCCGATCGGCGACTGGTCGATGACGATCACCTTGTCGATCGCGTTGATGCCCCGCAGTTCCTCGAGACCGGAGGGGAAGGGCACCTTCAGGCCGAGGCGGTTCTCGAGGGCCGGGTGCAGCAGCTCGTTGACCAGGGTGCTCTTGCCGCTGCCGCTCACCCCGGTGACGCACACCAGCCGGCCGAGCGGGATCTCCACATCGATGCCCTGGAGATTGTTGCGGGTGCAGTTGGCCAGGGTGAGTCGGCGGCTGCCGGCATCGCGGCGTTCGGCGGGGGTGGGGATGGAGCGGCGACCGCTCAGGTAGGCCCCGGTGAGCGAGTCCTCGGCGTTGAGCAGGTCGTCGAGGGAGCCCTCGGCCACGATGTGGCCGCCATGGACGCCGGCACCGGGGCCGATGTCCACCAGGTAGTCGGCGGCGCGGATCGTGTCCTCGTCGTGCTCCACCACGATCAGGGTGTTGCCCAGGTCGCGCAGCTTGGTGAGGGTGGCGAGCAGGCGGTCGTTGTCACGCTGGTGCAGGCCGATGCTGGGCTCGTCGAGCACGTACAGGACGCCGGTGAGGCCGGCGCCGATCTGGGTGGCCAGGCGGATCCGCTGGGCCTCCCCGCCCGAGAGGGTCATGGCGGGCCGATCCAGGCTCAGGTAATCGAGGCCCACATCGAGCAGGAAACGCAGGCGCATGCGGATTTCCCGCAGCACCAGATCGCCGATCTGGATCTGGCGGCTGCTGAGCAGGGGTTCCGCCCCCTCGCTGGCCCCCACCCCCATCAGGGCCTCGATGCGCTCCAGGGTGACGGCCACACTCACGGAGGTGAGCTCGTGGATGGCGTAGGGCCCCACCCGCACCGCCAGGGCTTCGGGCCGCAGCCGCAGGCCATGGCAGCTTTCGCAGGGCACCAGCTCCAGGTACTTCTCCAGCTTCTGACGCACGGATTCGCCACTGGCGTCGCGCAGCTGGCGCTCCAGGATCGGCAGGATCCCCTCGAAGGGCCGCACGTAGCCCTCGCTCTTGCGGTAGCGGCTGTCGGCCTTGATGGCGATCGGCTCCTGGCTGCCCTGCAGCAGCACCTGGCGCTGCTCCTCGGTGAGCTGGTTCCAAGGGGTCTTGAGCTCGAAGCCGAAGGCCTCACCGACACTGAACAGCAGGGAGAAGTAGTAGCTGTTCTCCTTGTCGCTCCAGGGGGCGATGGCGGCATATACCGGCAGGGAGGGATCGGGCACCACCCGCTCCACCGTGAACTTGCGCAGGTGGCCGATGCCGTGGCAGTCGGGGCAGGCGCCGTAGGGGCTGTTGAAGGAGAACAGGCGGGGGGACAGCTCCTCCATCACGGCGCCGTGCACCGGGCAGGCGAAGTTCTCCGAATAGAGCCGCTCCCGTTCCACGCCCTCGGGCAGGGGCTCGTTGGCCTTGGGCACCACCTCCACCAGCGCCAGGCCCTCGCCGCGCTTCAGGGCGGTGCGCAGGGAATCGGTGAGGCGCTCGTTGATGCCCTCCCGGGCCACCAGCCGGTCGACCACCACCTCGATGTGGTGGGCGTGGTTCTTGTCGAGCTCGATGTTGTCGGCCAGCTCGCGCACCTCGCCGTTGATCCGCACCCGGGCGAAGCCCTCGGCCACCAGGCCCGCCAGCAGCTTCACGTGGGTGCCCTTCTTGCCCCGCACCACGGGGGCGAGCAGCTGGTAGCGGGTGCCTTCGGGCAGGGTGAGGATCTGGTCCACCATCTCGTCGATGGACTGGGGCCGGATCGAGCGGCTGCACTGGGGGCAGTGGGGTTCGCCGGCACGGCCGTAGAGCAGGCGCAGGTAGTCCTGGATCTCCGTGACCGTGCCGACCGTGGAGCGGGGGTTGTGGCTGGTGGACTTCTGGTCGATCGAGATGGCCGGTGACAGCCCCTCGATGGCATCGACGTCGGGCTTGTCCACCTGGCCGAGGAACTGGCGGGCGTAGGCGGAGAGGCTCTCCACGTAGCGCCGCTGACCCTCGGCGAAGATCGTGTCGAAGGCGAGGGAGCTCTTGCCGCTGCCGCTCACCCCGGTGAACACCACCATGCGGTTGCGCGGGATGGTGAGATCCACGTTGCGCAGGTTGTGCTGGCGCGCCCCCCGCACCCGGATCACGTCTTCAAGGCTGCCGCCATTGAGGGTGCGTAGGGCGGTCTCCACCACGGGGGTGTCTGCCTCGGCCTTGCTGGTGGTTCCGGCGCGGGCGCGGGGCATGGGGGGTGGTCGGCAGCCGATGAGTCTACGGCGGTCGGCCCTGGGACAGGCTCAGGCCAGGGCTGGCAGCTGGGCGGCCTGGGCGCAGAGCTCCTGGCTCACATCCCAGAGGCGCCGGCACTGGTCGGCGTCGAGGGCGGCCGGGGCGATGCGCACCTCCGTGGGCCAGCCCCGCATGCCGCCCCACTGGTCGGGGCCGTAGTGGCCACCGGGCCTGGCCCCGGGGGCGGTGGCAGCGAACAGCTGGGGCAGGGCCCCCATGGCGGCGCTCTGGAACAGGGGATCCATCAGCCGGTAGGCGAGGGGCTCGAGGCGGGAGCCGGTGGCGGCGATGGAGGCGGGCTGGAGGTTGGTGCGGGCGACGCCGGGGTGGGCGGCCAGGGAGAGGACGGGGCTGCCCTGCTCAGCCAGGCGGCGCTGCAGCTCCAGGGCGAACATCACGTTGGCCAGCTTGCTCTGGCCGTAGGCGCCCCAGCGGTCGTAGCGGCGCTCGCCCTGGAGGTCGTCGAAGGCGATGCGACCGAAGTACTGGGCCCCGGAGGTGACGGTGACCACCCGGGCACCGGGCCGGTCGCGCAGCAGGGGCAGCAGGGCGAGGCTGAGGGCGAAGTGGCCCAGGTGGTTGGTGCCGAACTGGAGTTCGAAACCCTGGCGGGTGAGGCGGCGGGGCGGGGCCATCACGCCGGCGTTGTTGATCAGCAGATCGAGGCGCCCATAGCGCTCGGAGACGGTCGCGGCGACGGCGGCAACGCTGGCCAGGTCGGCCAAATCGAGGTGCAGGACGTCGAGGGCACCGGTGGAGGCGGCGGCGGTGAGCAGTTCCTCGCGGGCCTGCTCCGCCTTCGCCAGCGACCGGCAGGCCAGCAGCACGGTGGCGCCCCTGGCGGCCAAGGCCCGGGCCGTTTCCAGACCCAGGCCACTGTTGGCACCGGTGACCAGGGCAATCCGCCCGGACTGGTCAGGGATGTCGGCGGCGGTCCAGCGCATGGTGATCAGCAGCAGGGCAAAGGGTTGCGGAGAAAGCCATCACCAGGAGCGGGCCTCGCTCAGGAAATCGTAACGGAATGTGACGGAAGCGGTCCTTCGCGGCGCAGCAGGAAGAAAAACGGCGTTTCCATGCCCTTGAGGTCCATCACCCCCAGCACGCTGTCGTCGTCCAGCCGGCGGAAGACGTCGTTGATGGGGAGGTGGTCGTAGACCATCGTGGCGCTGACTACACCGCGGTAGCTGGTCATCCGCAGCCGGGCGCTGGAGCGGTCGGTGCTGAACAGGGGCATCAGCAACTGGAACAGGCGGCCGGCCAGCGCCGATTTCGGGACGGGGAAACGGTCGCTCAGGCGCAGCCCGGGCCCCAGCGCCTTCGGCTCCAGGCAGGTCAGGCCGCCACCGAGGGTGGTGAACACCAGGGGGTACACCGCCTCAGCGCTGTCGAAGCGCTTGCCATGCCAGTGGAAGGCCTCCAGGGCGCCATCGAGGGGATGGCCGGTGGGAACGCTCTCCCCCGTCCAGGCACCGAGCATGAAAGGGATCTCCACGGGGGGGAGCCCGTCGAAGCGGGCGAAGGCCTCGGCGGTGGTCATCGGGGCTGCGGAGGGCGAACCCACGGCGGGTTCCGGCGTCAGAGGTCCATTGTCCGTCGCTGGCGCGTGCGGCGTGGGGATTCCCCCCAGCAGCGGCCATAGTCCGCCGCGGTGGCGCCGCAGGCCAGCAGTCCGGCGGCCTGCATCAGTTCGGCGACGCTGCGGTTGTCGTGGTCGGCCTTCTGCAGGAGCTGCCGCAGACGCCGCCGCTTCAGGTCCGCCATCGGCGAGCGGCCCAGCTGCTCCCGGAAGGCGTACTACAGGGTCCGAACGGAGATCCCCATGGCCAGACCCAGTTCCGCGAGGCTGAAGCGGCGGCAGAGGTGGTCCTCCATCCAGCGGCAGGACCCGGCCACGGTCTGGTGGTGGCGCCTGGCGGTGAGGCGATCCCGGCGCCGATCGCAATCGGGAGGATGGCTCCACTGCTGCAACGCCTCCTCAAGGGCCGCGGCGGCGTTCTCGGACCCCTCCGGTCGCCAGGCGGCGGCCATGGCCAGCTGCAGGCCTGCCGCGATCAGCCGACGAGGAACCGGCCCCTGGCCGAGCAGGGGTGAGGGTGGTGCGGCACCCTGCAGGCAGACCTCGGGAATCAGGATCGAGAGGCCGGTGATGGTGTCGCTGGTGAAACCCCGCATGGCATCGCCGGGACGGAACAGCAAGGCCATGCCGGGTTCGGCCACCCGCTCGACCCCGTTGACCCATTCCTGCGTCAGCCCCTCGAGCGGCAGCCAGAGCACCCCGTGGCCGCCCTGCTGCCGCTGCAGCTCCACCCGGCCCCATCCGTGGAGCAGCAGCACCTCGAATTCCGCGACAGCCCCCCAACGGATGTGGGTCCTGAAGGGGGTGAACCCGGCAGCAGCTGGCTGCGGTGATGGCCGAGGGTGCCGGCGACGAGGCTGTCCCAGGCGCCGAAATCGTCGCTGCGCAGAAGGGTGCGCAGACCCGGGGCCTCCAGCAACTGCAGCGGTTTCAAACCGGCCAAGGCAGTGGTGCGGCTGAAACCTTTGTATCGCGGCTGCAGATCAGCCGCTGCGCAGGCGGTGCGGCCCCAGGGCGGCTCCTAGCCTGAAACGGCCAGGTGAGCGCCGTTGCGATCGATGACCCTCCACGAAAAGCCGGCGGCCCGATACTCCCTGGAGGACGACATCTACTCCTCTTCCGATCTATCGGTCACCCTGCCGAAGAGCCATTTTCCCCGTAAGGAGCACAATCCCCGCGCCGTCTTCGCCGCCATCCGCGACGAGCTGATGCTGGATGGCAATTCCCGCCAGAACCTGGCCACCTTCTGCCAGACCTGGGTGGAGGACGAAATGCACGCCCTGATGGATCTGTGCATCGACAAGAACATCGAGGACAAGGACGAATATCCCCAGACGGCGGAGATCGAAGCCCGCTGCGCCCGGATGGTGGCCGACCTGTGGCACGCCCCCGCGATCGAGGGGGCCATCGGCTGCTCCACCATCGGCTCCAGCGAGGCGGCCATGCTCGGGGGTATGGCGATGAAGCGCCGCTGGGAGGCTCGGCGCCAGGGGCAGGGGAAACCCATCGACCGGCCCAACCTGGTGACCGGACCGGTGCAGATCTGCTGGCACAAGTTCTGCCGCTACTGGGACATCGAGCACCGCGAAATCCCGATGCAGCCCGATCAGCTGCTGCTGACCCCCGAGGCGGCCCTCGGGCTCTGCGACGAGAACACCATCGGCGTGGTGCCCACCCTGGGGGTCACCTTCACCGGCCAGTACGAACCGGTGCAGGCCCTGGCGGCCGCCCTCGATGACCTGGAGGCCCGCACCGGCCTCGACATCCCCATCCACGTGGACGCGGCCAGTGGCGGATTCCTGGCTCCCTTCTGCGCCCCCGATCTGGTCTGGGATTTCCGCCTGCCGCGGGTGCGCTCGATCAATGCCTCCGGCCACAAGTTCGGCCTGGCGCCCCTGGGGGTGGGCTGGGTGCTGTGGCGCCAGACCAGCGATCTGCCCGAGGAGATGGTGTTCTGGGTGAATTACCTGGGCGGCAACATGCGTGACCTCACCCTCAACTTTTCCCGGCCGGGGGGCCAGGTGATCTGCCAGTACTACAACTTTCTGCGCCTGGGCCGGGAGGGCTATCGCAAGGTGCATGCCGCCTGTTACGCCACGGCCCAGTACCTGGCCGAGGAAATCGGCCGGCTGGGTCCGTTCGAGATCCTCTACGGCGGTGATGATCAAACGGGCATTCCCGCCCTCTGCTGGAAAATCTGCGCGGGCAGCGAGGTGAACTTCAACCTCTACGCCCTCGCCGACCGGCTGCGGGTGCGCGGCTGGCAGGTGCCGGCCTACACCCTGCCGGCCCACTGCCAGGACATCACCGTGCAGCGCATCCTGGTGCGCCATGGCGTCAGCCGGGACCTGGCCAATCTGCTGCTGGAGAACATCCGCCAGTCTCTGGAAGGCTTCGCGAGCCACCCCGGCCACGGCGCCCTCAACGGCCCGGAGCTCTCGGGGTTTCACCACTGATTGCCGTCCAGGCCGCCAGCACCTGGGCCACCGACCAGGCCTGGGCGATGCAGCCGCGCGGGGCATGGGGGGCGTCGCCGTCGAAGATCTCGCTGAGGCTGCCCAGTCCCGCCGCGCCCAGGTGATCGGCCATGGGCTCCAGGAACGAGAGCGCCATGGGCCCATCGCCATACAGCCTGAAATGGGCCCGGGTGAAGGGCCCCAGCCACCAGGCCCACACCGTGCCCTGGTGGTAGGCCCCATCCCGCCGCTGGGCGTCACCGCCGTAGTGGCCGCGGTAGTCGGGATCGGCCGGATCCAGGGTGCGCAGCCCGTGGCGCGTCAGCAGCCGCTGGCCGCAGAGCGCCAGCGTGCTGGCGGCCTGGGCTGGGCTGAGCAGGGGCTCCGGCAGCGACAGGGCCAGCAGCTGGTTGGGTCGCAGCCGGTCATCCGGGCGGCCCGAAGGGCCGTCGAGAACATCGAAGCAACAGCCCAGCTCCGGGTTCCAGAAGCGCTGGAAGCCCGCCGCGGCCCGGTCCGCCAGGGCCTGCCAGCGGCCCGGATCGGCCCCAGTGAGCCGGCAGAAGCCCGCCATCGCACGCAGGGCGTTGACCCACAGGGCATTCACCTCCACCGCTTTGCCGTGGCGCGGCGTGATGGCCCGCTCGGCGGGCTTGGCATCCATCCAGGTGAGCTGGATTTCCCCCTCACCGGCCCTCAGCAGCCCATCGGCCGGATCCATGCGGATCCCGAACCAGGTGCCTGCCACGTGATACTCAAGGATCGTCTCCAGCCGGGGAAAGAGCTCCCGCACCAGGGCGTCGCTGCCACTGGCCGCCCGGTGCTCCACCAGGGCCTGGAAGAACCACAGCGTGGCGTCCACCGTGTTGTAGGAGCACCGGTCCAGGGGTTGGTCGGCCCGGTCGGGGAAGCTGTTGGGGATCAGCCCGTGGCTGCTATGGGCGGCGTAGGTGCGCAGGATTCGCTCGGCCCGGTCGCAGCGCCCGGTCGCCAGGGTGAGGCCCGCCAGGCTGATCATCGTGTCGCGGCCCCAGTCGTTGAACCAGGGGTAACCGGCGATCAGCGAGGCCCCCTGCGGGGCGCGTTCGACCACGAAGGCATCGGCCGCCAGCACCAGCTGGCGGATCCAGGCGGGTGCCGCCGGCGCCAGGGTCGGCTGGGCGGCCCCCCAGCAGCGCAGCAGAGCCTCCTCGTGGTCGCGGTGCTCGGCCAGCCAGCGCCCGCTCGCCATCGGTGCCGGCGTCCCGGCGGGTGCTGGCCACGACGGTGACGCCCGGGTGTGGAGCGTTGAGGGTGACGGAGAGGCTGGCCGCCCGCAGGTGCTCGGCCGTGCTCGCCAGGCCCCGTTCGGCCTCCGCCGCCAGGGGGATGCCCTCCACCCAGGGCGCTGGATCCTCCAGGCACCAGTGGCCCCGGTCGCTGAGCAGCACGAACGGCGCCGCCCCCCGCGGTCGCAGCTCCACGCCCCTGGGCAAGGGCGCCAGGGTCAGCTCGGGGCGCTCGCCGCCGTGGGGCGAGCGGTGCTGCACGCCGGCTGAGAGGCGGAGCTGGAGCGGGCCGCCGCGCACCAGCCGGTAGCTCACATGGGTGGTGTTGGCCCCCTGCGCCATCCAGACCCGCTTCTCCAGCAGGGTCTCCCCCCAGGCGAAGCGCCAGCGGGGCACCGTGCCCTCGAGGGCAAAGGAGACGATCCGCAGGGGCCCGCAGCCGTCCGGATCCCCAGCCACCGACTCCTGCAGCTGGCTCACCAGCAGAGTGCGCTCCACCGGAGGCGAAAGGGCCGCGATCAGCAGGCCGTGGTAGCTGCGGCTGGGCGCCCCTGACACCGTGCCCATGGCGTAGCCGCCGAGGCCGTTGGTGACCAGCCACTCCCGCCCGGCGGCCAGGCGTGGGTCGCCGCAGATCTCGCTGCCGAAGCGCACCACGGCCGGCGGCGGCGGCGTTGGGATGGGCGTTGAGGTTGGTGTCATCGGCGCTCCGGTGGGGGCGGACGGCTCAGCTTGGGAAAGGACGCAACGACCAAAGCCGATGTCCTGGCTCGAGCCCACCAATCTGCTGCTGCTGGCCTGCGCCCTCCTCTATGGCCTGATGGGGGAATGGATCGACGCCGCGATCCTGCTGGCGTTCGTGCTGGGCATCAGCCTGCTCGATGCCGTCCAGCAGCAACGCAGCAACCACGCCCTGGCGGAACTGGCCCGCCTGTCGGCACCCCGCGCCCATGTGCGCCGCGATGGCCAGGACCTGGAGCTCTCCACCGATCAGGTGCGCCTGGGCGATCTGCTGCGCCTGGAGGAGGGGGATCGGGTGGCGGCCGATGCCGCGATCACCGAGGCGGTGGGGCTGTGGCTGGATGAGTCCCTGCTGACGGGGGAGTCCCTGCCGGTGGCCCGCACGGACCCTGGCCAACGGGTGCTGGCGGGGTCGCTGGTGGCCGGAGGCCGGGGCTGGGCCACGGTGGTGGCCGTGGCCGAAGCCACGGAGCTGGGCCGACTCGGCAAGAGCCTGGCCACGGTGAAGCCACCTCTGACCCGTCTGCAGCGCCAGACCCGGCAGCTGACCACCCGGCTCTCGCTGGCGGCCCTGGCCCTGTGCGCCGCCCTGGCCGTGATCCAGGGCGCATCGAGCGGCGACTGGCCCCGGGCCCTGCTGGCCGCCCTGGCCCTGGCCCTGGCGGTGCTGCCCAACGAGATTCCCGTGGTGCTGGCCCTGTTCCTGGCCCTCGGCGCCCTGCGCCTGGCCCGGATCGGTGTGCTGGCCCGCTGGCCGGCGGCGGTGGAGAGCCTGGGCAGCGCCACGGTGCTCGCCGTCGACAAGACCGGCACCCTCACCGAGAACCGCATGGGGGTGCAGCGGCTGCTCACCTGGCCGGATCTGGAGGACTGGCAGGCCGGCACGACCCTGGAGGAGCCCTTTCACCAGCTGCTGGAGCTGGCGGTGCTGGCCAGCCGTGGCGATCCGGTGGATGCCATGGAACAGGCGATTCAGCGCCTGGCCACCGACCAGCTCGGCGACACCGAACACCTGCATCCCGACTGGCCCCTGGAACGGGAGTACCCGTTGCAGAGCGATCTGCTGGTGTTCTCCCGCCTCTGGCGGGACGGCGACGGGGTCCTGCAACTGGCGGCCAAGGGGGCGCCCGAGGCGATCGCCGATCTCTGCCACCTGGACGGGGAACGGAGCGCCGCCCTGCTCGCCGCCGCCGATGGCCTGGCCGCCAGGGGGCTGCGGGTGCTGGCGGTGGCCCGCGGGCTCGAAGGCGTGCCGGTGCACCAGGGGCAGCCGTTACCGACGGACGGCGCCCTGCCCGAGGACGTGCACGGCTACCTGTTCGAGCCGGTGGGTTTCGTGGCCCTGGCGGATCCGCTGCGGCCGGATGTGCCGGCGGCGATCGCCACGGCCCAGGCGGCCGGCGTGCGCGTGGTGATGATCACGGGGGACAGCCCGGTGACGGCCCGCTCGATCGCCGATCAGGCAGGGTTGCCGCCGGGACCGGTGCTCTCCGGCCCCGAGCTGGACGCCCTCTCCCCGCAGGCGCTGGCGGCCGGCATCGGCGCGGTGTCGGTGTTCGCCAGGGTGATGCCCCAGCAGAAGCTGCAGCTGGTGCGCGCCCTGCAGGCCGCCGGTGAGGTGGTGGCCATGACCGGCGATGGCGTCAATGATGCCCCGGCCCTCAAGGCCGCCGACATCGGTGTGGCGATGGGCAAGCGCGGCAGCGCCGTGGCGCGGGAATCCGCCGATCTGGTGCTGCTCAACGACACCTTCAGCGATCTGGTGGCGGCCCTGGAACTGGGACGGCGCGTCGATGCCAACCTGCACCGAGCGCTGGGCTACACGCTGGCGATCCACCTGCCGATCGCGGCCCTCGGCCTGGTGCCGCTGCTGCTGCCGGGCCAGGCCCTGATCCTGCTGCCGGTGCACATCGCCCTGCTGCACCTGGTGATCGATCCGGCCTGCACGGTGGTGTTCGAGGCGCTTCCCGCCACGCCGGGCCTGATGCGACAGCCACCCCGCCCGCCGGAAGCCCCCCTGTTCGGCGCCGACACCTGGCGCCATTCCCTCACCCAGGGGGCCGTGGTGATGGTGGCCGCCCTGGTGCTGGCCTTCTGGCCCGACACGGACACCGACTCACGCCGCAGCCTGGTGTTCTCGCTGCTGCTGCTCGCCGGCGGCGGGCTGGTGTGGCTGAACGGGGATCCCCGCAGCCGCATCACCGCCGCCGGTGCCGGCATCGGCCTGGGGTTGTGGCTGCTGCTGATGGCGTTCCCCGCCCTCCAGCGGGTCCTGCAGCTGGCCCCCCTGACGCCCGGCCCGGTGCTCACGCTGCTGCTCTTCACGGCGGCGGCCCTGCTGGTGGCCGGCCTGCTGAACCGCCGACTGACCTGAACCCGCCAGCATCGGCATGCTCGGTCACCGTTCGTTGGTCGCTGCTGAAAACAGCAGGGCGGGAAGATGCATCATTGCTGCATAAGGTCATGGCTTATGCAGCAAATCCTCAGCCCTTTGAATGGGGGGCTGGGAGGATTCGTGTATGGTGAATTACATCTGGTTAGATTCTGCTGATACTCAGCACCAGAAAGGGATACCAGCGTTTGAATGTTCTACTCGTCTACCCAGAATTCCCGAAAACATTTTGGAGCTACGAAAAGATTCTTGAGCTGGTGAACCGCAAGGTTCTGCTGCCGCCACTCGGGCTCGTCACCGTAGCCGCCATTCTTCCCCAGGATTGGAACTTCAAGCTGGTGGACGTCAATATCAGGCCGGTCTCCGACCAGGAATGGCTTTGGGCCGATCTCGTGATCATGTCGGCAATGATCGTCCAGAAAGACGACATCGTCCGCCAGATCAATCTGGCCAAGCGCCATGGCAAGCCAGTGGCCGTCGGGGGACCCTACCCAAGCTCCACACCCGAAGAACTGGTGGCCGCTGGGGCCGACTACCTGATCCTCGATGAAGGGGAGATCACCCTGCCGCTGTTCGTTGACGCCTGGCAACGGGGCGAAACAGGCGGCCGCTTCAGCTCCGATGGCGTCAAGCCGGATGTGTCCACCACCCCCATCCCCCGCTACGACCTGCTCGAGCTCAGTGCCTACGACTCCATGAGTGTGCAGTTCTCGCGCGGCTGTCCCTTTCAGTGCGAATTCTGCGACATCATCGTGCTCTATGGCCGCAAACCACGCACCAAGACGCCGGACCAACTCATCGGCGAACTCAGCTGCCTCTACGACATCGGCTGGCGCGGTGGGGTGTTCATGGTGGATGACAACTTCATCGGCAATAAGCGCAACGTCAAGCTGATGCTCACGGTGCTTGAACAATGGCAGAAGGTCCATGGGTATCCCTTCCGCTTCGATACCGAGGCCTCCCTTGATCTGGCTGACGATCAGGAACTCATCGATCAGATGCTGGCGTGCAACTTTGCCGCCGTTTTCATGGGCATCGAGACGCCGGATACAGACAGCCTCGCGGCCACGATGAAGTTCCAGAACACGCGCTCACCCCTACTCGAATCTGTCGACAAGGTGACCCGCTCCGGCCTGAGGGTGATCGCCGGATTCATCATCGGTTTTGATGGCGAAAAGGAGGGTGCCGGCCAGCGGATCGTGGCCTTCTCGGAGGCCGCAGCGATCCCCACCACCACCTTCGCGATGTTGCAGGCTCTGCCCCATACAGCCCTGTGGCACAGACTCGAGAAGGAAGGGCGGCTGATCGACAAGGTCGGCAACATCAACCAGACCACCCTGATGAACTTCGTGCCAACCCGGCCGGTGGAAGACATTGCCAAGGAGTATGTGGAGGCCTTCTGCGAACTGTACGAACCTCATAGGTATCTCGATCGAGTTCATCGCTACTTTCTGAAACTCGGCCCCCCCAGGGTGAAGAGCGCCTTCAAACTTCCCGATCTCGCAGTGATCCGAGCGTTGCTGATCGTCTGCTGGCGCCAAGGCCTCAAACGCTCCACCCGCTGGTCCTTCTGGCACCACCTGATCCACATTCTCTGGGCCAACCCCAAGGTGGCGGAGCAATACCTCGCCGTCTGCGCCCACAACGAGCATTTCATGGACTATCGGGACATCGTGCGGCTGCAGATCGAAAATCAATTGGCCGCCTATGGCCATGGGCAGGAGCAGGCTCGTCAGGCGCTGATCGATCGTCAGCGTCTCGAGATCGCAACAGCGACATCGCCGTGAAGTGGGGCCGGTTCGGTACCGCCGTTTGGGATCTCAGGCCGCCCGGTTGAGCTTGGTGGGTTCGCTGCTGCCCTCAAGGCCCAGCAGGCTGGCGGCGTAGCTGTGGGCTTCGCCGGAATCGCCGCCGGCCAGTTCCGCCAGTTCCACCTGGCGCTCGCGAGTGTCCCGCAGGTGGGACACCCGCGTGTGGGTGAGGCCGGCCTCGACGATCTTGCTGACCCGGAAGTGGTGCTGGGCCGCGGCGGCCACCAGGGGCTGGTGGGTGATGCAGAACACCTGGCGCTGCTCGGCGAGGCGCCGCAGCAGCTGGGCCATGGCACCGCTGACGCGGCCGCTCACGCCCGCATCGATCTCATCGAAGAGCAGGGTGACGTGGGGGTCGGCCGCCGCCAGACAGGTTTTGAGGGCCAGCAGGAAGCGACTCATCTCGCCGCCCGAGGCCACCTCCGCCAGGGGTGCCGGCGGCTGGCCCGGGTTGGCGGAGAACAGGAACTGCACCGCATCGGCCCCCTCCTCGCCGGGCTCGGCGGCGCTGAGGGCCACGGCGAAACGCACGTTGGCCAGGCCCATGGGCCGCAGGGCCGCCATCAGCTGGCCCTCGAGGTCACGGGCGGCGGTGGTGCGGGCGCGGCTGAGCGCGGCATTGGCCCGATCACGCCCCTGGCGGGCGGCGGCTTCGGCGGCCTCCAGGCCCGCCAGGGCGGCCTCGGCATCCGCCCCAGCCAGCTGCTCGCGCAGGCTGTCGCGCCGGGCGATCAGTTCGGGCAGGGTCTGGCCGTGGCGGCGCTCCAGGGCCTTGAGCTGGGCCATGCGCTCCTGCAGCAGGGCCAGGCTTTCCGGGTCGCTCTCCAGCAGGGAGCCGTAGCGATCCAGATCCCGGGCCAGATCCTGCAGCCCGGCCAGGGCGTCGGCGCAGGCCCCGTGCAGGGCCACCACGCCGGCGTCGAGGCCGGCCATCGTCTGGAGCTCCTGGTCGCAGGCCGCCAGGTGGTCGAGCACCGACGGGGCCGCCTCGGCCCCCTCCACCAGCCGGCCGATCAGAGCCATCACGCCTTCCTGCAGCCGCACCGCGTGGGCCAGCCGGTCCTGTTCGCCCTGGAGCCGCTGGCGTTCGGCGGGATCCTCCAGCGCCGCGGCCTCCAGCTCCGCCAGCAGTTCCTCCTGGCGGTCCCGTTCCAGGGCGAAGCGCTCCCGGTCGGCGCGGGCGCGCGCCAGGGCTTCGGCCTCCCCCTTCCACTGCAGCCAGGCGGTGCGGGTGGCCTCAATGGCCGCAGCCAGGCCCTCCCCAGCGAAGCGATCCAGCCAGCGCCGCTGCTGGCCGGGGCGGCCCAGCTGCTGGGTCTGGCCCTGCACGGTGAGATCGAGCAGCAGGGGCCGCAGCTCCAGCACCTGGCCGCGGCCCACCACCACCCCATTGAGCCGGTGGCGGCTGGTGAGCCGGCCCTCCTGCAGGCGCCAGTCACGGCTGAGCAGCAGTTCGTCTTCCTCGGCCTCCAGCTCCTGGCGCTCCAGCCAGTCGCGCACCGGGGGGGACAGGCTGAAGCTGGCTTCGATGCGGCCCCGCTCGGCGCCGCGGCGCAGCAGACGGGCCCCCTGGCTGCCCTGGGCACCACCGAGCAGGGCATCGAGGGCATCGAGCAGGATCGACTTGCCGGCGCCGGTCTCGCCGGTGAGCACGGTGAACCCGGTCGAGAACGCCAGCTCCAGCCGCTCGATCAGGGCGATGTTCTCGAGGCGCAGACCCGTGAGCACCCAGGCCTCCGGCGAGCGATCGGTACGTGGCCCGACCGTAGCGGCTGTGACTTTCGTTTAGAAGGGGGTTTCGCCTGCCGGCGCCACGGCGGTGCCTCCCAGCCATGGTTTCCTCCCCCCCAGCTCCCGCCGCGACCCCCGAGCGCCTGACCGCCGAGGTGGAGATGGGGGACTTCCTGGAGGCGGCGGGCCTTCTCAGCTACGACCCGGCCGCCATCACACGCATTTACGCCGGCCACCCGATGCGCCTGGTGCGGCGGGTCTGGCAGACGCTCGTGCCGATCGGCCTCTATCTGGTGGGGGTGGGCATCGACAAGGTCACCGGCCAGCTGGCCAACCCCGGCCGGGCGCGGCAGCGGGCGCGGGAGTGCGCCGACCTGCTGGTGGCCCTCGGCCCCGCCTTCATCAAGGCCGGCCAGGCCCTCTCCACCCGGCCGGACATCATTCCGCCGGTGCTGCTGGAGGAGCTGGCCCAGCTGCAGGACCAGCTGCCGGGCTTCGACAGTTCCCTGGCCATGGCCTGCATCGAGGAGGACCTGCAGGCGCCTGTGGACACGATCTTCGCGTCGCTGGAGAAGGAACCGATCTCCGCCGCCTCCCTGGGCCAGGTGCACCGGGGCGTGCTGATGAGCGGCGAACGGGTGGCGGTGAAGGTGCAGCGGCCGGGCCTGCGGGAGCAGATCACACTCGATCTCTACATCGTCCGCAACATCGCCGCCTGGCTGAACAGGAATGTGGGGCTGATCAGGAGCGATCTGGTGGGGCTGATCGATGAACTCGGCAAGCGGGTCTTCGAGGAGATGGACTACATCAACGAGGCCACCAACGCCGAAACCTTCGCCCGCCTGCACAGCCACAATCCCCGCATCGCCGTCCCCGCCATCTACCGCCAGGCCACCAGCCGCCGGGTGCTGACGATGGAGTGGATCGACGGGGTCAAGCTCACCAACCTGGACGCGGTGCGCGCCCTCGGCGTCGACCCCAACGACATGGTCGAGGTGGGCGTCAACTGCAGCCTGAAGCAGCTGCTGGAGGATGGTTTCTTCCACGCCGATCCCCACCCCGGCAACCTGCTGGCCCTGGCCGACGGGCGCCTCGCCTACCTGGATTTCGGCATGATGAGTGAGGTGTCGCGGGAAGCGCGCACCGGCCTGATCCAGGCCGTGGTGCACCTGGTGAACCGCAACTTCGGGGCCCTCTCCAAGGATTTCGTGAAACTCGGCTTCCTGGGCGAGGCGGTGAACCTGGAGCCGATCGTGCCGGCCTTCGAGACGGTGTTCGGCCAGGCCCTGGAGATGGGCGTGAGCCGGATGGATTTCAAGGCGGTCACCGACGACCTCTCCGGGGTGATGTACCGCTTCCCCTTCCAGGTTCCCCCCTATTACGCCCTGATCATCCGCTCGCTGGTGACCCTCGAAGGCATCGCCCTGAGTGTCGACCCTGACTTCAAGATCCTCGGCGCCGCCTACCCCTACTTCGCCCGCCGGCTGATGGAGGATCCCGATCCCGAGCTGCGCCGCAGCCTGCGGGAGATGCTTTACGACGGCGATGAATTCCGCTGGCAGCGGCTGGAGAGCCTGGTGGCCAGCGCCTCGCTCCAGGAGCAGCTCGACCTCGACGGCCTGCTCGACCAGGTGCTCGATTTCCTCTTCTCCCCCACCGGCGGCCTGCTGCGCCAGCAGCTCGTCGATGCGGTGGTGCAGCAGATGGATGCCCTGGCCTGGAACACCACCCTGCGGCTCGGCCGGCGGCTGCCGAGCCGCTTCCTGCCGCCGGGGCTGCGGGCCCTGCCTCCCTCCCCGGCGACCCCACCGCTGATGGATCTCGAACCGATCCAGGAGCTGCTGGCGATCCTGCGCGACCTGCCGGGGTTCGAGCCGTCCCTGCTGCTGAAGCGCCTGCCGCGGGTGCTGGGGGAACCGGACCTGCGCCGCATGGGGTTGCAGGTGGCCAGGGGTCTGGCGGAGCGGGGCGTGGTGCACCTGCTGCGGGATGTGCTGGTGACACCGGCGGTCCGCCAGGCCGCCGGTGTCTCCGGCGCCTGAGATCCGTAGAGTCTGGTCAATCCAAGGGAGTCATCTGTGAACAAGCGGCGAAGGCTTGTGGCCGCTGTCCTGGGTCTGGGGCTGTGCTGGTCGACTCCCGCGGCCTTCGCCACCGAGAACCTGGTATTCACCAGCGGCGCCTTCCGCCGCTCGATCCCAGTGGCGGATCTGGAGCACCTGGCCACCACCGGCGAGGCCCGGGGCCTGCTGGCCGACGTTCTGCGCCTGGGCCGCCAGGACCCCAAGCAGGTCAGCAAACTGTTGAACGAATCGGTGCAGCTGCCGATCGTGCTGATGAGCCGTCTGCTCAACACCCGCATCGGTGAGGCGATCCTGGCCCGCCTGGCCCGGATCCTGTTCCCCCTGCGGGCCCCGGAGGCCGGCGTTCCCGCCCTCCGCGCCGCCATGGTGCTCGGCACCTACCAGGGCAAGGGGTCGCTCTCGGCCATCACTTTCCTGCGGGCCTACCCGACCCGGGAGCTGGAGGTGAGCATCCCGGCGCTGATGGGTCTGGCCTCCAAGGCTTCCTCGATCAGCGAGCTGGTGCGCTTCTTCTCCGAATCCCCCCTCGACGGCCTGCGGGGCAACGAGGCCCAGGCGGCCCCCACCGCTCCGGCCCCCGCTGCACCCGCGCCGGCCACCCCTGCCCCCTGACGCCCCAGACCGGAGCCCTACATTGATGTCAGCTTCGCCGCTGTCCCCCGTGCCCCTGCTACGAGCCCTGCGACGTCTGGGCCGGCAGCCCACCATGCAGGACTGGCCGGGGCTGATCGAGGCCTACCGCAGCTGGCTGCCCGTCAGCGACGCCACGCCGGTGGTGACCCTGCGGGAGGGGGCCACCCCCCTGATTCCGGCACCGGTGATCGCCGAACGGGTGGGCCGCGGCGTGAAGGTGTTCCTCAAGTACGACGGCCTCAACCCCACCGGTTCCTTCAAGGACCGGGGCATGACGATGGCCATCAGCAAGGCCAAGGAGGCGGGCTCAGAGGCCGTGATCTGCGCCAGCACCGGCAACACCTCGGCGGCGGCGGCGGCCTATGCGCGCCGGGGCGGCATGCGGGCCTTCGTGCTGATTCCCGACGGCTACGTGGCCCAGGGGAAGCTGGCCCAGGCCCTGCTCTACGGCGCCGAGGTGCTGGCGGTGCAGGGCAACTTCGACCGGGCCCTGGCGATTGTGCGGGATGTGGCCGACCGCTACCCGGTGACCCTGGTGAACTCGCTCAACCCCTACCGGCTGCAGGGGCAGAAGACGGCCGCCTTCGAGGTGATCGATGCCCTCGGCGAGGCCCCCGACTGGCTGTGCATCCCGGTGGGCAACGCCGGCAACATCAGCGCCTACTGGATGGGCTTCAAGGAGTACCGCCAGGCGGGCCACAGCTCGGTGCTGCCGCGAATGATGGGTTTCCAGGCCGCCGGCGCCGCGCCGATGGTGCTGGGGCACACGGTGGAGCAACCGGACACCATCGCCACGGCGATCCGCATCGGCAATCCGGTGAACAAGGAGAACGCCCTCAACGTGCGCAAGGAGAGCAACGGCGATTTCATGGCCGTCACCGACGCCGAGATCATTGAGGCCTACAAGCTGCTGGGCCAGGGGGAGGGCATCTTCTGCGAGCCCGCCAGCGCCGCCTCGGTGGCGGGCCTGCTGAAGCGACGGGAGGAGGTGCCGGCTGGCGCCACGGTGGTGTGCGTGCTCACCGGCAACGGCCTCAAGGACCCGACGACGGCGATCGAGAACAACGACGCCACCTTCCACACGGGCATTGCCCCCGAAACCGAGACCGTGGCCAAGGTAATGGGCTTCTGAGTGAACATCATGGACGCACTCGCAACTACCGCTACCGCAACGAGAACGCTAGATGCTTGAAAAAGTCTGCCGTAATTGCGGTTCGTCGCATGTCACCATTATCAATAGTGGTTGTGATTTAGACCCCTTCTTTTCCTATCGCGTATACGGCTTAAAGACGAAGGCTCGCGTCACGAGCACGCGTCTGAGGGCTGGAAGGAAGATGAGGATCATCGATCGTCTGCTTTTTGGATTTCTCTCCTTTGTGGCAAAGCATTGCATAGACGCTGAAGTTTCAGCTTGGAATACAACCGATTCCATGATCTGCGAATCATGTGAGTTTTTTTCAATCTTCCACGAGCTGACTGATTCTCAACTGGCAACCATGTATCACGACTACAGGTTGGAAACTTATCAGAAAGATTGGGAACAATTCCATCCTGGTTACATCAATTCCGTTGGTCAGTTTATCGGTGGCCTCGATGAGGCCACCTGTCGCCTTAGCTCTCTAAATCCATATCTGATTCAGTCTCTTCAGGACCACTCACTACAGTTAGATTCGTTTGAATCAATTCTCGATTGGGGAGGTTCAGACGGTATGATATTGCCCGATGTCTTCCTCAATGCAAAGCGTTTTGTTTACGATATTTCTAGTTGGGATGCCGTTGACGGCGTCACAAAGCTCAATTCCATGGATGAATCTCTAAGCTTTGACTATATTCAGATCATGCATGTACTTGAGCATGTCTACGATCCGCTTCAGTTCCTTGAAATCCCTTTAGCCCATCTGAAACAAGGTGGCGTCCTCTATTTAGAGGTTCCGATTGAGTTCAATGGTACAGATTTTGTTCAGAAAGTAACCAGAAACCAACGGCGTCTTAAAGCCCACGAACATATCAACCTCTACACACCGCGCTCTCTTGAGGCCCTCGTTCTTCAAAAGAATCTGCAAGTTCTGGATCTGAGGGTCGAGACCATTGATTTTCATTGGTGCCAGGGCCCCTGCCTGCGGCTTCTGGCCACCAAGAAGCCGGCCCACTGAATTCAGCGACGCGTCCCACCGATCGCTGCCTGCCGCTGGCCCAACCGTCTGGGGAAATCCTGGGAGTTTCCCCCCCTTCCGGCTGGAGAGTCCGGGGAGGGGATCACCGCCTGGGCAGACGCTGAATTCCCCAGGCCCGGGAATCGGGGGAAAACGCCCCGAAACGGCCCACTTGTTCGGCCGATTCCCCAGCCCTTCGCCCGGCCAACGCCAGTGAGGCCAGGGGAAGACAGCCTGATTACCCGTTTTCCCCCGCCCCTACGGCGACGGGCTGTTTGTCTTCTTCTCAATCCTTGATTGATCCTCTGAACAGTCGGGAGACCACCCGTTGCGCTTTGCCGCGCCCTGTGAAACCGTGGGGCCTCAAGAACGCCGTTCTGCCGTCGCCGGCACCCGCCATGAAGCTGGTCTGCTCCCAGGCTGAACTCAACGCCAGCCTCCAGCTGGTCAGCCGGGCGGTGGCGACGCGGCCCACCCACCCGGTGCTGGCCAACGTGCTGCTCACCGCCGATGCGGGCACCGGCCGCCTCAGCCTCACCGGCTTCGATCTCAGCCTCGGCATCCAGACGAGCCTGCCCGCCGCCGTCGAGACCAGCGGCGCCATCACCCTGCCGGCGAAGATGTTCGGCGAGATCGTGGCCCGCCTTGCCACCGACAGCCCCATCAGCCTCAGCTGCCCGGAAGGCGAGGAGCAGCTGGAGCTGACCAACCTCTCCGGCAGCTACAAGATGCGGGGGATGCCCGCCGACGACTACCCGGACCTGCCCCTGGCCCAGAGCGGCACGCCGATCCGCTTCCACGCCGAGGCCTTGGTGAAGGGGCTGCGGGCCACCCTGTTCGCCAGTAGCCCCGATGAAAACAAGCAACTGCTGACCGGCGTGCACCTGCGCCTGGATGGCGAGGGTCTGGAGTGCGCCGCCACCGATGGCCACCGGCTGGCCGTGCAGCGCCTCTCCCATGCCGTCGAGGCCGCCGCCAGCCCCGAGGCGGAGGCCGCCGGCGCCGATGGCGCGGATTTCGCCGTCACGGTGCCGGCCCGCTCGCTGCGGGAGTTGGAGCGGATCCTGTCGGGTCGCGGTTCCCAGGAGCCCCTGAGCCTGTTCTGCGAGCGCGGCCAGGTGGTGGTGCTCTCCGCCGACCAGGTGCTCACCAGCCGCAGCCTCGATGGCACCTACCCCAACTACCGCCAGCTGATCCCCCCGTCGTTCCAGCGCCGCCTGGTGCTCGACCGTCGTGCCTTCATCGCCGCCCTGGAGCGGGTGGCGGTGCTGGCTGATCAGCACAACAACGTGGTCAAGATCAGCGCCGACCCCGCCGCCGGCACGGCCACGATCCGGGTCGACGCCCAGGACGTGGGCAGCGGCTCCGAATCGCTGGCGGCCACCATCGAGGGGGAGGCGATCGAGATCGCCTTCAACGTCCGCTACCTGCTCGATGGCCTCAAGGCCATGGGCTCCGACCAGGTGGTGCTGCAGTGCAATGCCGCCACCACCCCGGCCGTGCTGGCGCCGGTAGGGGCCGACGAGGCCTTCACCTACCTGGTGATGCCGGTCCAGATCCGCACCAACTGAGCGCGTGAGTCTTCCCGAGCAGCTGCTGCTGAGCGATCTGCTGCGGCGGCAAGTGCGGTGTGATCAGGGCCTCGAGCGTGGGGCGGGGGTGCTGGCCTGGATGCATCCGCCGGTGCACCGGCTGCTGGGCTGGGCCAGCCGGCCCTCGGCCTTCGCCCAGCGGCGGCTCATCTGGCGGCTCGACCAGCTGCGGGGGCTGGGGGAGCAGGAGGTGTTCGTGAAGGGGGAGCCGGCGGAGACGGACGTGGTCACCCTGGAGCGCCTGCCCACCCTGATCGATGCGGCCCTGACCGGCGCCGATGACGTGCCCCTGGGTCTGGTGGCCGACGCCGCCGTCGAACTGCGCAGCGGCCGGATCCTGCACTACCTGGTGGCCCGCAGCGATCCGCGGCTGCCCGGCACCAGCCGCTGGCGCCTGAGCCCCGACCGGATCGTCGACCAGCAGCCCGGCCGGGTGTTCACCGCCCTGCGGGGCCTCGATGACCTGCCGGTGGCCCGGGCCAGCGTGCGCCAGCAGCTGCTGCGCCGTTCGCGCCGCTGGAAGGAGCAGGTGCAGGAGGTGGGCGGCCGCGTCGAGGAGCGGCTGGAGGGCTGGCTGGAGGAGCCCCCCTGGCCGGAGGCCTTCCGCGAGGAGATCCCCTGGCCCGAACGCGACCGGGACCCCGAGCCGGACCCCCGCGACCGCTACGAGCGCGACCCCTATCCGGAGGAGCGCTACGCCGACGACCGGGACGAACCGGACCCGCTCGAGGATTGGCCCGAGGAACCGGACGAACCACCCGAACCGCCCCGGCAGCCGCCGCCGGAGGCGCCGGCCCCCCGCCGCGACCGCTACCGGGGCCGGGAGCCCCACGGGGACGACGACCCCTGGATCTGATACTGGAGGGCCGTTGCCGCGCCCTCCGGTGGTTCCTGCCTCGACCCCGTCCTTCTCGGTGCCTGAGGCCTTGCGCAAGGAGGGCCTGAGCCAGGGCGATTACGACGAGATCGTGCGTCGCCTCGGCCGGCCCCCCAACCGGGCCGAGCTGGGCATGTTCGGGGTGATGTGGTCGGAGCACTGCTGCTACCGCAACTCCCGCCCGCTGCTGGGCCAGTTCCCCACCAGCGGCCCCCGCATCCTGGTGGGGCCGGGCGAGAACGCCGGTGTGGTCGACCTGGGCGAGGGCCAGCGGCTGGCCTTCAAGATCGAGAGCCACAACCACCCCTCGGCGGTGGAGCCCTTCCAGGGGGCGGCCACCGGGGTGGGGGGCATCTTGCGGGACATCTTCACCATGGGGGCGCGCCCGATCGCCCTGCTCAACGCCCTGCGCTTCGGGCCGCTGGAGGACGAGCGCAACGTGGGCCTGATGGAGGGGGTGGTGGCCGGCATCGCCCACTACGGCAACTGCGTCGGCGTGCCCACCGTGGGCGGGGAGGTGGCCTTCGACCCCAGCTACGGCGGCAACCCGCTGGTCAACGCCATGGCCCTGGGCCTGATGGAGACCGACGACATCGTCTGCTCCGGGGCGGTGGGCGTGGGCAATCCGGTGGTGTACGTGGGCAGCACCACGGGCCGTGACGGCATGGGCGGTGCCAGCTTCGCCAGCGCCGAGCTCACCGAGGCTTCCCTCGATGACCGGCCCGCCGTGCAGGTGGGCGATCCTTTCCTGGAGAAGGGACTGATCGAGGCCTGCCTGGAGGCCTTCCAGAGCGGCGATGTGGTGGCGGCCCAGGACATGGGCGCCGCCGGCCTCACCTGCAGCTGCTCGGAGATGGCGGCCAAGGGGGGCCTGGGCATCGAACTCGACCTCGACCGGGTGCCGGCCCGAGAGTCGGGCATGACGGCCTACGAATTCCTGCTGAGCGAATCCCAGGAGCGGATGCTGTTCGTGGTGGCGGCGGGCCGGGAGGAGCCCCTGATGGCCCGCTTCCGTCGCTGGGGCCTGCAGGCCGCGGTGGTGGGCCGGGTGCTGCAGGAGAACGTGGTGCGGGTGCTGCAGCACGGCGAGGTGGCGGCCGAGGTGCCCGCCAGCGCCCTGGCGGACGACACCCCCATCAACCACCACGAGCTGCTGGCCGAACCCCCGGCCGACCTCCAGGCCCACTGGGGCTGGAGCGAAGCCGAGCTGCCGGTGGCGGCGGCCGGCGGCCTGGAGATGGCCGCTGGATCGCTGGGCTGGGGCGACGTGCTGCTGCGCCTGCTGGATGACCCCACCATCGCCAGCAAGCGTTGGGTGTACCGCCAGTACGACCACCAGGTGCAGGCCAACACCGTGGTGCTGCCCGGTGGGGCCGATGCGGCGGTGATACGGCTGCGCCCCCAGCAGGGTGAGGGGGCGATGGCGCCGGCGACCCGTGGGGTGGCGGCGGTGGTGGATTGCCCCAACCGCTGGGTGGCCCTCGATCCGGAACGGGGCGCGATGGCGGCGGTGGCGGAGGCGGCCCGCAACCTCTCCTGCAGCGGCGCCGAGCCCCTGGCGGTCACCGACAACCTCAACTTCCCCTCCCCCGACACCGCCACCGGCTACTGGCAGCTGGCCATGGCCTGCCGGGGCCTCTCGGCGGCTTGCAGCGCCCTGGCCACGCCGGTCACCGGCGGCAACGTCTCGCTGTACAACGAGACCCGCCTGCCAGACGGCCGCATGCAGCCGATCCACCCCACCCCGGTGGTGGGCATGGTGGGGCTGGTGCACGATCTGGCCCACGTGACGGGGCTGGCCTGGCGCCAGGCCGGTGATGCCATCTGGCTGCTGGGGGTGCCGCTCCAGGAGAGCGGCGACGGGCGCCTGGGGCTGGGGGGGAGCAGCTACCTGGAGGTGGTGCACGGCCGCCTCACGGGCCGCCCGCCGCTGACGGACCTGGCCCTGGAGCTGGGTGTGCAGGGATTCCTGCGCCAAGCCATCGCCGCGGGTCTGGTGCGCTCCGCCCACGACCTCTCCGATGGCGGCCTGGCGGTGGCGGCGGCGGAGGCCTGCATCGCCTCGGGCCTGGGGGCCGAACTGGAGCTGCCCGCCGGTGAGTCGCGGCCCGACCGGCTGCTGTTCGCCGAGGGCGGGGCGCGGCTGCTGGTGAGTGTGGCGCCGGAGCAGGAGGCGGCCTGGCAGGCGGCCCTGGCGGAGGCCGGTGCAGCCGTGCCGGCCGAGCGCCTGGGCACGGTGACGGCGGAGTCCCGCCTGGTGGTGGCCCGCGGCGGCCAGCCGCTGCTGGAGCTGGCGGTGGAGCAACTGCGCGACACCTACGAGCAGGCGATCCCCGGCCGGTTGCGGAAAGCCGGGCCCCCACCCGATCGGTAATGGGCGAAGATGAAGCTTCCCCCATGGTGAGACGGCCCGTGCCCTGCGCCGATCAACGCGATGCGCAGAACCGGCTGATCACCCCTGGAATCACCGAGAGCGACCGCCCCGACAAGCCGGAGGAGGCCTGCGGCGTGTTCGCCGTGCTGGCGCCGGGGCAGGCGGTGGCCAACCTCACCTATTTCGGGCTCTACGCCCTGCAGCACCGGGGCCAGGAGTCGGCCGGCATCGCCGTCTTTGACGACGTGAAGGTGCGGCTGCACAAGGACATGGGCCTGGTGAGCCAGGTGTTCGACCAGGAGATGCTGGAGCGGATGCCGGGACAGCTGGCCGTGGGCCACAACCGTTATTCCACCACCGGCAGCAGCAAGGTCTGCAACGCCCAGCCGGTGGTGCTGATGACGCGCCTGGGTCCGCTGGCCCTGGCCCACAACGGCAACCTGGTGAACGCGGCGGAGCTGCGGGCTTCCCTCGACCACCTGGCCGGGGAGTTCACCTCCACCACCGACTCGGAGTTGATCGCCTTTGCGCTGCAGGAGGCGGTGGATTCCGGCCTGGGCTGGAATGCGGCGATCCGGGCGGCGGCGGCCCGCTGCCGCGGCGCCTTCAGCCTGGTGATCGGCACCCCCGACGGCCTGTTCGCCCTGCGCGACGGCCACGGCATCCGGCCGCTGGTGTTCGGGATGCTGGGCGAACCGGAGCAGGGCCAGTGGGTGGCCAGCAGCGAGAGCTGCGGCCTCGACATCATCGGCGCCAGCTTTGTGGATGATGTCCAGCCCGGCGAGCTGATCCACTTCCGCCAGGCCGATCCGATCCCCGAGCGACAGCGCTGGTGCGAGGAGCCCAGCAAGCTGTGCGTCTTCGAGATGATCTACTTCGCCCGGCCCGACAGCCGCTTCTTCGGCGAATCGCTGTACAGCTACCGGGTGCGGATCGGCGAGGTGCTGGCCCGGGAGAACCCGGTGGCGGCCGACATCGTCATCGGCGTGCCCGATTCCGGCATCCCGGCGGCGATCGGCTATTCGCACACCAGCGGCATCCCCTTCGCCGATGGTCTGATCAAGAACCGCTACGTGGGCCGCACCTTCATCCAGCCCACCCAGGCGATGCGGGAGGCGGGCATCCGCGTGAAGCTCAACCCCCTGCCCGATGTGCTCTCCGGCAAGCGGGTGGTGGTGATCGACGACTCGATCGTGCGCGGCACCACCAGCCGCAAGTTGGTGGCGGCCCTGCGGGATGCCGGTGCCACCGAGGTGCACATGCGGATCAGCTCGCCCCCCGTCACCCACCCCTGCTTCTACGGCATCGACACCGACACCCAGGACCACCTGATCGCCGCCCGGCTGACGCTGGAGGAGATCGAGCGGCACCTGGGCGTGGATTCGCTCAGCTACCTGAGCAAGGAGGGCATGGTGGAGGCGGCCCAGGCCAACTCCAGCCATTTCTGCACCGCCTGCTTCGACGGCGAGTACCCGATCGAGATGGATGAGGAGGTGCGCAACAGCAAGCTGATGCTCGAGCCCACCGGCCTGGCGGCGCGGGTATAGGCCCGGCGGCCGGCCGCAGCATGCGCATCGCCTTTCTCGATTCCTGGCTGCCGGACGTGGCCGAGGGCAGCGGCACCGCGGCCGCCATCGGCGGCCTGGCCGGGGCCCTGATCGCCCGGGGCCACACGGTGGAGCGGCTGGTGCCCGAGGGGGCCTGGCCCCGCAACCTGCTGCTGCGCCGCCTCAGGTTCAACCTCACCCTGCCCCGGCGTCTGGCGGCCGCCGAGGGTCGCTACGACCTGGTGGTTGGCT
>CALRQM020000029.1:0-34975 GCA_943370335.1 Bordetella parapertussis
TGAAGAGGTGCCCCTCTCGGCCGATGGCACCTTCCGTGTGCAGGTGCCGTTCCGGGATGGCCAGCAGCTCTATCCGATCGAGGCCGTGGCGGCCGATGGCGAGCAGAAGCGCAGCATCACCATGGAGTTCCGCCGCTCCACGCCGGAAGACAACAGCAACCCGGCCAGCCAGGCCGTGGCCGAGTGGTTCTGATGGAGAACACCGCCACCGGCTCCAACCGCAACCTGCTCAGGCTGGTCGTGGCCCTCACCCCCATGGCCGGCACCATTCTCTTCCCGCTGGTGGTGCCGATCCTGATGCTGCGGGTCAGCATCGCCTCTGGGGTGATTGCCGCCGTTGTGATCGGCACCCTCTGGTTCGTCGCCATGCTCAGCACCTCGGAGATGCCCGGCCACCACTGAGACCCCGCTGAGCAGGTGTCGCGCCCCCGGCGAGCCATCAGCGCGATGTCCCCCGCCGGGAAGGCTGAAGGAGCGGAACCCACCGTCCCTCCAGCCCGTGGCCCCTCTCACCCCCAGTCCCCGCCTCCGGCCCGCCCAGCGCCTCCGGCCGGCCCAGCGGCCCCTGGTCGCCCTGGCCATGGCCGGCCTGCTCGGGGGCTGCGGCCCCGCACCGGCCGCCCTGAGCGGTGGCGCCCCCCGGGCCCTGCCCCTGCCGGCGGGCATCCGGGTGGCCTTCAACCACCGCGGCGACAGCCGCTACCGCAGCCCGATCAGCGGCCAGTGGCGCCAGGGGGATGACCTCGAGGCCCTGCTGCTGGAGAGCATCCGCGGGGCCCGCCAGGAGATCCTGGTGGCGGTGCAGGAGCTCTCCCTGCCGGCGGTGGCGGAGGCCCTGGCGGAACGGCACCGCCGCGGCGTGCGGGTGCGGGTGGTGCTGGAGAACCTCTACAGCACCCCCTGGAGCCAGCAGCACCCGGTGGATCTGCCGCCCCACCAGCGCCAGCGCCAGCAGCAGCTGGCGGCCCTGGGCCAGGGGGATGCCGTCGCCGTGCTGCAGCGGGCCGGCGTGCCGGTGCTCGACGACACGGCCGACGGCAGCCGCGGCAGCGGCCTGATGCACCACAAGTTCCTCGTGGTCGACGGCCGTACGGTCGTCACCGGCTCGGCCAACTTCAGCCCCTCCTGCATCCATGGCGATGCGGGCGCGCCAAGCACCCGCGGCAACGTCAACCACCTGCTGCGCTTCGACAGCCCCGCCCTGGCCGGGGTGTTCGCCGCCGAATTCGCCCGGCTCTGGGGCGATGGTCCCGGTGGCCAGCCCGACAGCCGCTTCGGCATCGCCAAGGAGGGCGGCGGCGCCCACATGGTCGATGTGGCCGGCACGCCGGTGGAGGTGCTCTTCTCCCCCCACCGCCGCCGCGACCCCAACCACGGCCTGGCCTGGCTGGAAACCAAGCTGGCCGCCACCCACCGGCGCCTCGATCTGGCCCTGTTCGTCTTCTCGGGCCAGAACCTGGCCAACCGGCTCCAGGAGCTGCAGGCGCGGGGCGTGAAACTGCGCCTGCTGGCGGATCCGGGCTTCGCCAACCGGGCCTTCAGCGAAACCCTCGACCTGCTCGGCGTCACCCTGCCCGACCAGGACTGCAGGATCGAGGCGGGCAACCGGGCCTGGAGCGCACCGCTGGAGGGGGTGGGCACGCCCCAGCTGGCCGGGGGCGACAAGCTGCACCACAAATTCGCCGTGCTCGATGGCCGGGAGGTGATCACCGGCAGCTTCAACTGGAGCCCCTCGGCCGCGTTCCAGAACGATGAAACCCTGCTGCTGATCCGTTCCCCCTTGCTGGCCCGCCACTTCGAGGCGGAGATCGACCGCCTCTGGCGTGGGGCCGAACTGGGCGTCAGCGGCCGGCTGGCCCGCCGCATGGAGCAGCGGCGCCGCAGCTGCGGCAGTGGAACGCCGCGGACTGCCGCAGCCGCGCCCGCAGCGACGACTACGATTCGGTAACGCTTAGCACAGGATCCATGGACCCGGTGTCCACTCCCGCCGCCACCGCCAGCTCCCGCCAGGTCACCCCACGCCTGGATGCCATCAACCTGATGCTGCGGGACCTGCACACCCGCCACGACGAAATCCGCCACCGTGCCGCCTTCCGGGGCTGCACCAGCGAGCTGCTGACCGTGCAGCAGGAACTGGTCGACTACCTGCTCAGCATGAAGAACTCCCTCCAGGGGGCGGAAACCGCCAACCCAGAGGAAGGCCTCAACTACAACTCCTTCACCTGAGCCGCCCGTCCGGGCCCCCCGCCAGCCGGGTGGTGGTGGTGGGGGCAGGTCCCGCCGGCGCAAGCCTGGCCCTGCTCCTGGCCCGCCGCGGCCTCCAGGTCGACCTGATCGACGCCACCGGCCGTGGCGGCCGGCCCTTTCGCGGCGAGGGACTGATGCCCAGCGGACTGGCGGCCCTGGCCGCCATGGGCCTGCAGCCCCTGCCGCCGGCGGTGGCCCGGCGCCCTCTGGCGGCCTGGAGCTTCTTCCTCGACGGCCAGCTCCTGTTCGAGGCGGCCGAGCCCATGGGCAGCCCCGTGCCCTGCACCCTGATCG
Source organism: Bordetella parapertussis (assembly GCA_943370335.1). GTDB lineage: Bacteria > Cyanobacteriota > Cyanobacteriia > PCC-6307 > Cyanobiaceae > Cyanobium. The sequence goes on from CALRQM020000029.1 coordinate 2,542, forward strand.
ACCAGGACTCCCTGCTGCGGGAACTGCTGGCCCAGGCGGGCCGGCAGCCGGGCTTCCGGTTCCACGAGGGCCAGGCCGCCACCGACCTGCTGCGGCAGGACGGCCGCATCGCCGGGGTGCGCCTCGCGAACGGCACCGCCCGAGAGGCCGACCTGGTGGTGGCCTGCGATGGCCGGGAGTCGCTGCTGCGCCGCAAGGCGGAGCTGGCGCTGGAGAGCGCCCCGAGCCCCCTCGACGTGCTGTGGTTCCGGCTGGAGACCCCGGGGGCCGAGGCCCTCGTGCACTGGCTGGCCGGCCGCTTCGTGACCGTGGTGGGCGCCGCCGGCAGCTACGCCCTGTTCCCCTCCGCCCGCGGCGGCGTGCAGCTCGGCTGGGCGATGGAGCCGGGTCGCGCCGCCCCGGCTCCTACCCGGGCCAGCCCCGGGGCCTGGCTGCAGCTTTGGGCCCGGGACGCCCCCGAGCCCCTGGCCCGGCAATGGCGGGCCCTGGCCGAGGCGTCCGTGCAGGGGCCGGTGCGGCTGCCGGTGCGGGTGGGGCTGTGCCCGCGCTGGCAGCAGCCCGGCCTGCTGCTGCTGGGCGATGCCGCCCACCCGATGAGTCCGCTGCGGGCCCAGGGGATCAACATGGCCCTGCGCGATGCCCTGGTGGCCGCCAGGCACCTGGCGCCTGCCCTACTTGCTGGCGAGCCGGCCGCCATCGATCAAGCGGCAGCGGCGATCGCCGCCGCCCGGCTGCCGGAGATCCGGCGCATCCAGCAGCTGCAGCAGGAGGAGGCCCACCGGGCCGATCTGCTGCGGCGGCGGCATTGGCTGCGGAGCCTGCTGGCCAGGAGCGCCCGCTGGAGTGGCCCCCTGCTGGAGCGGCGCTGGCGGGCCACCCAGCGGGAGCTGCGCAACGGCGTTGCGGCGATCGCCACGGACATCTGAACGGCGGTCATGATTGGGGGACCTCCCCGCCCGCCATGGACCGGACCGTTCCCGCCACCCACCCCGGCCCATGCCGCCTGAGGGCGTCCCTGCCGCACCTGGCCCTGCTGGCGAGCCTGCCATTGCTCGGCGCCTCACCGCTGCGGGCCGCCCCGGAGCCGCCCCCCTTTCCGCCCTCCGCCGAGTTCCGCTCCCTGCAGCTGATCACCCTGGCCTGCAGCCGTGAAAACACCGCCGAGCCCTGCGACAAGGCCCGCAGCCTGGCCAACCCGCTGCTCGACCATCCGCGCCTGCCCGCCAGCTGCAAGGACGTGCTCTGGACCATCCGTCAGCGGTCGGTGGTGGCCGCCAGCAACAGCTTCGAGCGTCGTGAACCGATCGACCGGGCCGCCCGCAGCCTCACGGCCGTCTGCCGCCTGCAGTTACCCGTCGCCAAGCCGGCTGCCAATGCCGCCCCAAGGCCCCAGGGGGGCCTGAACCTGATCAATCCCAATCAAAACTGAAGCGCTGGCCGGGCAGCAGCCGCTGCAGCTCCTCACTCAGTTCCGCCATCATCAGCCGGCTCATCTGGGGATGGCCGCGCAGGTCCTTCACCAGCTCTGCCACGTCCGCGCTGGTGAGGCCGTGGTTGCTGATCTTCGCCTCGACGCGGTCGCGGAACTGCTCGAGCAGCTGGACCTGTTGCGGGGACAGGGGGCCGTCATCCGAAGGGTGCTGGACGTCCATGGAGGGAGGGGGGTCAGGGTTGGGGCTGGCTGGCCGCCGGGGCATCGATCAATGCCAGCAGGCGGGTTGCCGTGTCTTGCATGAAGGCCAGGCTCATCGGGGTGACGACGGCGGCCTTGTCGGCCAGCTGGCAGAGGGGGCTGCGCACGCCGTTGGCCTCACAGCTGCTCGAGAGGCCCAACAGGGCGTTGGTGAGCTTGCCGCGCAGGCAGGTTTCGGCCCCTGCCCCGGCCAGCACCGCCTCGGCGGCGGCATGGGTGCGGTCCACCGCTTCGGGGTAGGGATGGGCCTTCGGGGCACCCATCACCGCCGCCCGGGTGGGGGCCAGATGCAGCACGACCGCCCCGGCCATGGCGGCAACGGCCAGGCCCACACCGGTGGGGAGCATCCGTGGAGCCATGGGATCAGCGCAATTGGCTTCAGGCTAGCCAGCCCTGTCAGCACCACCAGGAACGGGGCGGCCGGAACGGTCGCCGGAGGTAGCTTGGGGCTCCCCCCGACCCCCCAGGACGCCGGCCATGGCGAAGACGACCGAGCTGCGTCAGGTGGCGCTGGAGCGACCCTTCGACGACCAGAAGCCCGGCACCTCCGGTCTGCGCAAGAGCACCCGCCAGTTCCAGACCCCCCACTACCTGGAGAGCTTCATCGAGGCCTCCCTGCGGGTGGTACCCGGGGTCGCGGGGGGAACCCTCGTGGTGGGCGGCGACGGCCGCTACGGAAACATACCGGCCATCAGCGTCATCGCCCGCATGGCGGCGGCCCATGGGGTCAGCCGCCTGATCACCACCACCGGCGGCATCCTCTCCACCCCGGCCGCCTCCCACCTGATCCGCAGCCGCGGCGCCGTGGCCGGCATCATCCTTTCGGCCAGCCACAACCCCGGCGGCCTGGACGGCGACTTCGGCGTCAAGATCAACGGCGCCAACGGCGGGCCGGCACCGGAATCGGTCACCGATGCCATCCATGCCGCCACCCTCAGCCTGGAGGGCTACCGGATCCTCGACGCCGAGCCCCTGAACCTGGACGCCCCCGGGACGACCAGCATCGGCGCCATGGCCGTGGAGGTGATCGACGGGGTCGACGACTACGTGGCGTTGATGCAGAAGCTGTTCGACTTCGACCGCATCGCCGCCCTGCTCCGGGGCGACTTCCGCGTCGCCTTCGATGCCATGCATGCCGTCACCGGCCCCTACGCCACCCGCCTGTTTGAGGGGCTGCTGGGGGCCCCGGCCGGCACGGTGCGCAACGGCCTGCCCCTGGCCGACTTCGGCGGCGGCCACCCCGACCCCAACCTCACCTACGCCCACCAGCTGGCCGACCTGCTGCTGGTCGGCGGCGCCTACGACTTCGGCGCCGCCTGCGACGGCGACGGCGACCGCAACATGATCCTGGGCCGGAACTGTTTCGTGAATCCCAGCGACAGCCTGGCCGTGCTCACCGCCAACGCCACCCTGGCCCCCGGCTATGCCGATGGCCTGGCCGGCGTGGCCCGCTCGATGCCCACCAGTGCCGCCGCCGACGTGGTGGCCACCGAGCTGGGCCTCCCCTGCTTCGAGACCCCCACGGGCTGGAAGTTCTTCGGCAACCTGCTCGATGCTGGGCGGATCACCCTCTGCGGCGAGGAGAGCTTCGGCACCGGCAGCAACCACATCCGTGAGAAGGATGGTCTCTGGGCCGTGCTGTTCTGGCTGCAGATCCTGGCGGTGCGCGGCTGCTCGGTGGCGGAGGTGATGGCGGGCCACTGGAGCCGCTTCGGCCGCCATTACTACTCCCGCCACGACTACGAAGCGGTGGCCAGTGAGGCGGCCCATGGCCTCTACGACCGCATCTCCGGCATGCTCACCGCCCTGCCGGGCCAGACCTTCGCCGGCCGCACGGTCCGGGCCGCCGACGATTTCGGCTACACCGACCCGGTGGATGGCTCGATCAGCAAGGGCCAGGGCCTGCGGGTGCTGCTCGACGACGGCAGTCGGGTGGTGCTGAGGCTGTCGGGCACGGGCACCAAGGGGGCCACCCTGCGGGTGTACCTGGAGAGCTACGTGCCCCCCAGCGGCGACCTCGACCAGAACCCCCAGCTGGCCCTGGGGGATCTGATCGTCGCCATCGACGCGCTGGCCGAGATCCGGGTGCGCACCGGGATGGAGCGGCCCACCGTGATCACCTGAGCGACCAGCGACCATGAGGCCCCCTGGCGCCACCGTTGCCGGGCTGGCGGTGGCCTGGCTTGGCGGCGCCGCGAGCCCTCTGCTGGCCCAGGAGCTGCAGCCGGAGGCCGCCATCGAGGCGCTCGAGGCCACCCGCTTCGCGCCAACCACCACCGTCAACCTGCAGATCAACGGCGTCCTGGGGGCCCTCCGGTACGACGGCAGTGCGGTGGACCGTGCCAGCAACACAGCCGCTGGAGCGCCGCTGCTGAACGGCGTCAGCCTCAACCACGAGCTGCGCCTGACGATCGACACCAGCTTCACGGGCCAGGACCTGTTCCGGATCCGCCTGCGCAGCGGCGATTTCGCCCCCTCCGGCTTCTTCTCCAACCCGCCCACCCCCCTGAGCCGGCTGGACGTGGCCTTCCAGGAACCGGCCTGCGGCGCCGGGGAGCAGGGATGCTCCGGTCGGCTGATCAGCATCAACCGGGCCTACTTGCAGCTGCCCCTCAGCCCCGAGATCCGTCTCAGCGTCGGGCCCCGGATCATGCAGCTCGACATGCTCCCCGTCTGGCCGAGCGTCTACAACGCGTCGCCGATCCTGGATCTGTTCCAGTTCGCCGGATCCCCAGGCACCTACAGCAAACGGCTGGGGGGGGGCTTCGGACTCTGGTGGCAGCCCAAGGGCGGGCTGCAGGGGCTGAGCCTGGGTTACGCCTACGTGGCCGGCCAGGCCGGGGGCAACGGGCAGGGCAGCGGCCTCTTTTCCGGCTCCTCCTCCCAGACCAGCACCGTGCAGCTGGCCCTGAGCCGGCCCCAGTGGAACATCACCGGGGCCTGGAGCTTGAGCGGCCCCCAGGTGAGACTCCGGGGCACTCCCCTGGCCAGCGAACTGGCGGCCGGCGGCCGCGACGGCAGCCTGGGGTCCTGGTCGCTGGCGGGCTACTGGCAGCCCCGCCGCTCCGGCTGGCTCCCCTCGATCAGCGCCGGCTGGGGCCAGGACAGGTTCCGCTTCGGCACCCAGGCGGTGGCCGGCCTCTCGGCGGTGCGCAGCCGCTCCTGGTACACCGGCCTGGTCTGGAGCGACGTGCTGGGGGTGGGCAACAGCCTGGGGTTCGCTGTCGGCTCCCCCGCCCATGGGGTCGCGATCCAGTCGCCCAGCCAGAGCAGCCTCGACGACCGGGGGCTGGCCGTCGAGGTCTTCTACAGGATCCAGCTCAGCGATGAGCTCTCGGTGACGCCGGCGCTCTTCTGGCTGAGCCGGCCAAGGGGCGCCCTCAGCGGCAGCGCCGACCTGACCCAGGCCCTGCTGTTCCCCGCGGCTTCAGGGGGGGACGCCAGCCTGGGGGTGTGGGCCGGACTGATCCGGACGACCCTGCGCTTCTGAGCGGCCGGGGGTCAAGCCAGCCAGTGCAGGAAGCGCTGGATCACCACGGCGTTGCTGATGTCCACGAAGAAGCCCGACACCAGCGGCACGACGATGAAGGCCCGGCGGGCGGGACCGTACTTCTGGGCCACCGCCGACATGTTGGCCATCGCCGTCGGGGTGGCCCCGAGGGAAAAGCCCGCGAATCCGGAACAGATCACCGCCGCCTCGTAGTCGCTCCCCATGGCCCGGAACACCACAAACATCACGTACAGGAAGGCGATCGTGAACTGGGCGGCAAGGATGGCGAGAATCGGGCCTGCCAACGAGGCGATCGTCCACAGTTGCAGGCTCATCAGGGACATCGTCAGGAAGATGCCCAGGGAAATGTCCGACACAATCTCCAATGATCGGGGTGCAGCCAGAAAACCGATCGGCAGCAGGCGGGGCACGGTGTTGGTGAGCAGGATCGCCGCAAACAGACAACAGACGAACAGCGGCAACTTGCCGCCGCTGGCGTTAACGGCCTTGAACAGCAGTTCACCAAGACCCAGGCTCATATTCAGCCAGAAGAGCGTCCGCAGCAGACTGAAATAGGTGACGGGTTCCTGCGGGCGAGGTCTGGCGGACGCACCAGGCTCCCCGGAGCCGTCGTCAAGGTCAGCGGTGGCCTCCGGCTTCAACCTGTTGCTGCGGATCAGAAGCCGGGCGATCGGCCCCCCCATCAACGAAGCCAGCACCAGACCAAAGGTGGCGCAGGCGATGCCGATTTCCTTGGCGTTGCCAATCCCGTGGACATCGGCGAAGGTCGGCGCCCAGGCGATCGCCGTGCCGTGGCCGCCCAGCATCGACACCGATCCCCCCAGTAGCCCCACCAGGGGGTTAAATCCGAGCAGCGTGGCCATGCCAACCCCGGTGAGGTTCTGAAGGACGATGAACCCCACCGTGGTGACCACAAGGATCAGCAGTGTCCAGCCCCCCGAGAGCAGCATCCTGATATCGGCGCTGAGTCCGATGGCCGCAAAGAAGTAAAGCAGCAGGAAATCCCGAGCCTGCAGGTTGAAACCGATCTCCAGGCCCGTGAAACCATGGATCAAGGCCAAAAGAATGCAGACGAGCAGCCCGCTGGTGACCGGTTCCGGAATATTGAACTCCCGCAGGAAGCCCACCTTTCGGTTCAGCCAGCGGCCGATCGCCAGCACCACGATGGCGATGTTGAAGGTCGCGAAGCTTTCAAACTGCATGGGATTTATTCACAGCCCTGGACAGAAATGCGGTAGCTGAATCCAATGGCGGCCGGCGTGGTGGAGGATCCCACTCGGAAGTTCATCAGCCTGGTGCGCTTGCCGGGAACGGCCTGGAAGGGTCCGAACATCCGCCCCGTGCCGGGCTCAAACGTCGGCGTTTCGTTGATCACCTGCAGGTTGCTGCCGTCGGTGAACACCATGAAACCCGACACCGGGAAGCTGGCCCGCTCGGTGGAGGCCGAGGTGAAGAAGAAGCGATAACTGCGGAAGTTGCGATCCACGATGAAATCGGTGTTCCAGTTCGTGCGGCCCACGAGCCGATCCGGGCCGATCCGCTTGGACACCACCGGGTTACCGCCGCCCCCGAGCGGCATCAGAAAGCGGCAACTGGCCTGCGCCGCCGGAACACCGGTGGCAGCCGTTGCGGCCAAGGCGGCGAGGGTGGCAACGATCGCACGATTCACCGTCATGGGCGTAGCAAGGAGATCAGTAGGGAGCAGCATGACAGACGCCTGCAGGACTGGGGCCTGGCCGTGGTCGGCGGTCTAATCCTCAACCGCCGGGGTGAGAATGATGGCGTCCTGCTGCTGGCGTTCGGAATGAATCCAGATCGCCATCATGCCGGCAATGGGGATCGAAAGGAACACCCCCAACAGGCCAGCGACCCGCTGTCCGATGAACAGGGCCAAAAAGAGAATCACCGGATTGAGCTCCATCGCCTCACCCATCACCTTGGGCCGGACGATGTTGTCCTGAATCTGACCGAGCAGCACGGACGCGATCAAGGCCCGCAAGCCGATGTCTCCCCCCTGGGAGGCGAAGACCATCAACGAGATCAACACGATGCCAAGGGTGGCGCCGATCCCGGGGATCACATCAAGGACCCCCACAATGACGGCCAGAATCAAGCTGTACTTCACACCCAGCAGCGGGAAGATCACGGCCGTTGAGATGGTCAGAAACACCATCAGCAGCAGCTGACCGCGAATGAATCCCAGGACGCTCTGCAGAAAGGTCTCGGCGAAGCGATCACGATGCTGCTCAGGAATCAGCCCCAGGAATCCTTTCCAGAGCTTCTCGCCGTCGATCAGCATGTAGAGACTGATCACCGCACCGAAAATCAGCGTGAAGACCCCGGAAAACACGGTTTGCAACAACCCCAGTCCCGTCAGCAGGCCCTCCTGCAGCAGCGTTGTGATTCTGTCGAACCCATAGGTTTTGAGGTATTGATGCAGGGGCGTGAGGTCCTGCTGCTTCAAGGTGCCTTGCAGATCCAGCAGCAGACCCTGGCCCTGGTTCAGCACCTGCAGGCCAATGCCAGTGACGAAGCCCACCAGGAGGATCAGGGCGCCGCAGGAAACGGCGGCAATCGACCATCCCCGCGGCAGATAGCGGCACAGCCACTTCACCGGGATGTTGAGCAGGGCCGCCACGATGGCGGCTGCCGTGAACACCGCAATCGTGCCTGAAAAGTAATTGAAGATCACCACCGTGACGCCGATACAGGCCACCAGCAGGAGATAGCGCACGAGATTGGTGGTGCTGATCATGGCGACAAAAGGCCCCCTGCGGAGGCTGGATCGTAGACAGGCGAGGCCGCCATCTCCCTTGCAGCTGCCATGCTTCAGCGGCTCCCTTCGGGCCGGGAGGCGAAAAGGTTCAATCCCAGGCGTTCGGAGAGGAAGCGCGCCGTGAGCTGGCCGCGCACGCTGTTGCCCGCCCCATCGAGGGGTGGCGAATACGTCGCCAGGCCCCCCTTGCCCGGGGCCACCGTGATCATGCCGCCGGCCACGCCGCTCTTCCCCGGCAGGCCGGTGGCATACAGCCAGTCGCCGGAGGTTTCGTAGAGCCCCGCCGTCACCATCACCGCCAGCACGTGCTGGCAATGGATCGCCTCGATCACCTGCTCACCTGTGACGGGCTGACATCCGCCGTTGGCCAGGGTGGCGGCCATCACGGCCAGGTCGGCCGCGGTGACACTGAGGGAACACTGGCGGGTGTAGAGCTCGGTGGCCTCGTCGGGATCCCACCAGATGCGCTCGTGATCACTGAGGAGGGTGGCCAGACCGGCGTTGCGGCGATTGCTGGCCAGCTCCGAATCGAAGACCCGCCCATCGACCTCCAGCCGCCGGCCGGCGAAACGGGAGAAGCCGTCCTGGATGAAGGACCATTTCTCTTCGCTGCTGGCCCCTGGCGCCAGGCTGGTGGCGGCGATCGCTCCGGCGTTCACCATCGGATTGGACAGGCCCTCACCGCTGCGCTCCACCGCCAGGACGGAATTGAACGGCAGGCCGGTGCTGTTGACACCGAGCTTCTCGCGGGCCTCCTCCTCACCGATGGCCTGGCAGATCAAGGCGAACAGGAACGGCTTTGAAATGCTCTGGATGCTGAACGACTCCCTGGCTTCACCCGCCTCGAACAACGCCCCCCCGCAACTCGACACACAAAGACCGAAATGCTCGGGAGCGGCCCCCGCCAGGGCGGGGATGTAATCGGCCACCTGGCCATCCAGAACCGGCGCGAAGCGGCGATGGGCCTCAGCCACCAGCTCCTGCACCACCTCGGCCGTGGGCAGGTGGCCATTGGACACCCATTCGGAAACAGACCACATGGAGGGGAGCGGGATCAGGTTGGCGACGACAGCGGCGGAGACGACTGCTCCCAGGGGAAGCTGGGCAGGCGGTGCAACGCCTCCCGCTGGGCATCGCTCCAGGTCTCGACCATGGCGACCAGTTCCGGCGCCTCCGCCCCCAAGGTCAGCCGATGGGCCAGCGCCAGGGCATCCGCGGGAAGGATCGCCAGCTCGAACGGAGGGCCCACGGTGAGATTGGAGCGCTGGGTGAGCACCTCCGAGATCAGGCAGAGCCGGGCGGCATCCTCCAGGGAGAGGTTGGTGTGGCCGACGTTATCGAGTGGAGGTTTGCCATATTTCGTCTCTCCGATCTGCAGGTAGGGAGTTTCGCGGGTGGCCATGATGGCGTTGCCCTGGGGATAAACCAGATACAGACCGTGGGCCTCCCCGGCGATCTGGCCGCCCAGGATGAAGGAGGCCCCCCCACTGGCTCCCGCCTGCTGCAGGGCAGCGGCATTCTCCTGCTGCACCGCCACGCTCACCCGGCCGATGTAGGCGGCCGCCTCAAACAGATAATCACAGGAGCGCAGATCCCTGACCCCGGCGACGAAGGCCTCGGCCGGCCGGTCGAGATCCCGGCGAATCCAGCTGACCACCGCCTGGGTGGTGGCCAGGTTGCCGGCGGCAAGCAGCACGAACAGCCGATCCGAGGCCGGCTGGAAGACGTGCATCTTGCTGTAGCTCGAAATATAATCAACCCCTGCATTCGTGCGGGAATCCGAGGCCATGACCAGGCCCTTCTCCAGCCAGTAGCCGATGCAGTACGTCACCCTGGTTGGCAGCAGACACGGATAGGGATCCTAACCGGACTTCTCGGCAGGACAGGTCTGAACATCGCGGCTGGTCAGGCCCTCACGCTGGCTGCGACGGTAGCGGGCGCGGAAGCGGTGGTTCATTGCGCAATTCAGGGGCATCAGCTCACTGACATGCGTCGGGAGGATGAGTGCTACCGGTGCCTCCATCCCTCCGGCAGGTCAGCCCCGGCGTGAGAGGACACTGATGGCGGCGGCTGCCCGATGACTGCCGCAAGGTCCAGGAACCACAGCCGTGGCAAGCTGCGACACTCGGCCACGACCAGGGCCAGGGCCACGGCTATGACCTCCTCCACCTGCGTGGAACGGCCCTCCCCGATCAGGCGCAGGGCAAGGCAAGGCAGGGCTCAGGGGATTCGGGCCTGCATCAGACTGGCGTCCAGTACGTTAGGGGGTCCGCTCGCGATGGAAAGGCGGTTAGGGCTTTGTGGCCAGCATTCTGTCTGCCGCGCGGATGTGCTACTGAACTTTGTACCGAGAGGCTGCCTGCTGGCGGCAGGATAACCTCGCCTGGTCAATACTTTCTCCGTTCTCAACTTTATCAACAAAGCATTGGCAGGTAAAGGAAGCCATTCCAGCCGGTGCTGTCTTCTGAGCGGCGGACATCGCTGCATCAAATCCTGCCGTGCAGAGCCCCATGACTCGACCTCTGTCGAAGGCTTGGGCCGGATGGGGGATCAGGAGGCTGGCCAGCGGCAGGGCGGCCCATAAGATCTGAGATCTGAACCTGGAATGCCAACATTGAACCTGGGGTCGGCGGCCAGAAAACAAAACCAAAATCAGGACTCCATTCAGTTGATGTCATCAGACTACAGGCTGCAGGTCTCAAACGAGCTTACCTGACTGGATTGGGGCAAAGAGTTACACAGTTCTCTCAGGGGATGCAGCGCCTGGACAGGATGCCATCTGGCCACCTCTGGAGCCTTTCCCTTACTCAAGACAAACATCCGTTCCCAGGCCCTTGCAAAACGGCTGATACACCAGGATCATGTGATCGTCAGGCCACAAATGAACGCGATTTTCTGCCTCAGATGATGCATAGGCCAACGCATCGCCCTACCGGACCAGAAAAAACACAAGCAAGCACTGGGCATGGGCTTGCCGCGCGATACACGCTACTCTCTGAAGGATTTATTCTAGCCTAATGATATAGCCAAGCAGGATCAAGTCTGCCATTCATGCATTCTGCCATTCGCCCGATTTCCCATGCGTCCGTTCGGAATAAACATCAAGGAGATGGTAGCGACTTGTTCTCAGCCGCACCCCCGGACGGCCAACGACGGCTCCTCGTTCCTTGGGGCCTGATGTGGAGGCGTGGGCGATGGTGCTTCGCTCAGCTGCGCCGTAGGCTCGTTCAACATCCTCCCGGCCAAGGCTCCACCCACCGCCTTATTCACCATGAAGATGCAAACAAGTAACAGGTGGAGCTGCTGGAGGAAGATCGCGATCCAGCCCTGTCTCTTGTTCTGAGTCAGGATATTGGGGAGGTGTACTTCGAGAGAGATACCAAGGCCCTGAAAGGATCAACATGACTGTCCAACAGCGCATCGCAGAGCTCCAGATTCCGCTCCTGGCGCTCAGCGAAGCAGCCGGTGGCTAGCGATCTAACGTGCGAAGTTCATGCATCTCTCTATCACGGTTTATGAACGCCATGCTCAGCCGAAAAAACCACGACCAGGCTCTGAATATCAGTCCAGAGGCCGATGTTCAAGCTCTGCTGGTCATGGATCGCTGGGACGCGCGAATGTCTCTGGATGCAACGGAAAACAGTGAGTCCTCGCTGAGCCTGTCGACAGCCTCCCCACGGATGCCATTGTGAAGGGAAGAGGCTGAGCAGCAGGCACCGAGTGGAGCTGCACTGGTCAGCGCATGCACTGGAGACGACGGTGCGCCAGAGAAATGGGATGTCCGTCACACTCACGCCTGGCCTGCGGCGACTTCGCAACTACCAACCATCCTGGTTGCGGGGCGATGTGCTCGCAGGGGTCACCGTGGCCGCCTATCTGGTGCCGCAATGCATGGCCTACGCCGAGTTGGCCGGGGTCGCGCCAGTGGCCGGGCTGTGGGCCATCCTGCCGCCGATGCTTCTCTATGCCCTGATCGGCTCCTCACCGCAGCTCTCCGTGGGTCCGGAATCCACCACGGCCGTGATGACGGCGGCGGCCATCGCGCCGATCGCGGCGGGAGATGCCGGGGCTTACGCCAGCCTCGCCAGCCTGCTGGCCCTGTTCGTGGGGCTGGCTTGCCTACTCGGCGCCTGGAGCCGGCTGGGGTTCCTGGCCGATCTGCTCTCCAAGCCGATCCTGGTGGGCTACATGGCCGGGGTGGCGGTGATCATGATCACCGGCCAGATCGGCAAGGTCAGCGGCCTGGATCTGAAGGACGAATCCCTGCTGGGCCAGCTGAGGGAGCTGCTTGCTCGCGCCGGTGAGATTCATCTGCCCACCCTGTTGCTGGCGTTCGGGGTGCTGGTGTTCCTGCTGCTGGTCCAGCGCCGCTTCCCCACGGCCCCCGGTCCGCTGCTGGCGGTGCTGCTGGCCGTCGCCGTGGTGTCGGTGTTCCACCTGGATCAACGCGGTGTCGCCGTGATCGGCGCGATCCCCGCAGGGTTGCCCAGCTTCGCCCTGCCGCACAGCGTTTCGCCCGGCAAGTTGAACTACCTGCTGTCGGCGGCCGTGGGCATCGCCCTGGTGGGCTACTCCGACAACGTGCTCACCGCCCGGGCCTTCGCGGCCCGGGGCGGCTACAGGATCGACGCCAACCAGGAGCTGCTGGCCCTGGGGGCGGTGAATCTGGGCAACGGCCTGATGCAGGGCTTTCCGGTGAGCAGCAGCGGCAGTCGCACGGCCATCGGCGATTCGCTCGGCAGCCGCTCCCAGCTGTTCTCGCTGGTGGCCTTTCTGGTGGTGCTGGTGGTGCTGCTGTTCCTGCGTCCGGTACTGGCCCTGTTCCCGAAGGCAGCCCTGGGCGCGATTGTGATCTACGCCGCTTTGCGCCTGATCGACATCCCGGAGTTCCGGCGGATGCGGCGCTTCAAGCTGAGCGAGTTCCGTCTGGCGCTGATCACCTTCGCGGGCGTGCTGCTGACCGACATCCTGGTGGGCGTGGGGCTGGCTGTGGCACTGTCGGTGATCGATCTGTTCGCCCGCTTGGTGCGCCCCCATGACGCGGTCCTGGGCGACGTGCCCCACCTGGCCGGCCTGCACGATGTGGCCGACTGGGAAGGAGCCACCACGGTTCCCGGACTGGTGCTCTACCGCTATGACGCACCCCTCTGCTTCGCCAATGCCGAGGATTTCCGTCGTCGAGCGCTGGCGGCCATTGCCTCAGAGCAGAAGCCAGTCAAATGGTTCGTGCTCAACGCCGAGGCAATCGTGGAGATCGACATCACCGCCGCGGACATGCTGCTGGAACTGCAGGAGGAGATCGCCGGCCAGGGGATCGTCTTCGCCATGGCCAGGGTGAAGCAGGATCTTTTCGCGCAGCTGGCCAAAGCCGGTGTGGTGGAGCGGATCGGGCCCGAGCGCTTCTTCCCCACCCTGCCAACCGCGATCGCGGCGTTTTCGGAGCACGTCACGGGTGCGATGCCATGAGCCTCTCTGACCGCTTCATCCGTGGACCGGTCCTCACCACCGTCTGCTCGCTGGTGATCCTGATCATGGGCGGCATCGCCATCCCGCTGCTGCCCCTGGAGAAACTGCCACAGCTGGCACCGACGCAGATCAATGTGACGGCCACCAACATCGGTGCCGACGCCCGCACCACCGTCGACACGGTGACGAACGTGCTGGAGAAGGAAATCAACGGTGTCGAGGACATGAAATACATGTACTCGAACACCTCCTCCGATGGCATCGCCAACATCACCGTGGCGTTTCCAGTGGCCGTTGAACGCAACACCGCCCAGGTGAATGTGCAGAACCGGGTCAACCAGGCCACGCCCGGCCTGCCCGAGGTGGTCAAGCAGACGGGCGTGACGGTGGAGGCCGCTTCCCCCAGTCTGTTGCTGGCCTTCGGCTTCTATTCCGACACCGACGCCCAGGGCAAGCCGCTCTACGACCCCCTGTTCATGAGCAATTTCGTCGATCGCACCCTGGTCGATGAAGTCAGGAGAATTCCGGGAATCGGCAATACGGTGATCATCGGTGAACGCAAGTTCGCCCTGCGGATCTGGCTCGATCCGCAGAAGCTTGCTGCCTACAGCCTCACGCCGCTTGATGTGGAGCGGGCGCTCAAGGAGCAGAACATCCAGACAGGCGCCGGACGCATCGGCCAGGAGCCGATGGTGCCAGGACAGCAGTTCGCCATCCCGCTCAAGGCGGAAAGCCGCTTCACCAGCGTCGCCGATGCGGAGAATCTCATCGTCAAGGTCGGCGATGGAGGCGAAGTGGCCAAGATCCGCGACATCGGCCGCGTCGAACTCGGTGCCGAGAACTACGACCTGATCGCCACCCTCGGTGGCCGGCCATCGGCCGGTCTGGCCCTTTATCAACTGCCCGGGGCGAATGCCCTCGATACCGGAACCAGGGTGAAGGCGCTGGTGGAGACGCTGTCGGCCGATTTCCCGCCGGGCCTCCGCTACGAGATTCCCTACGACTCGACGCTTTTCGTGACCACATCCCTGAAGGATGTGACCTCGAACCTGTTCCAGGCCATCGTGATGGCCGTGCTCACGATCCTGCTGTTCCTCCAGGACTGGCGCTCCACGCTCGTGCCCGCGCTGGCCATGCCGGTGGCCATGATCGGCGCCATGGCGGTGGTGCTGGGCTTCGGTTTCAGCATCAACCAGCTGACGATGTTCGGCATCATCCTGGCCATCGGCACCGTGACCGACGATGCCGTGGTGATCGTGCAGGCGATCAAGGACAAGCTCGGCCAGGGCATGCGGCCCATGCAGGCGGCCCTGGACGCCATGAACGAGCTGGCCACCCCTTCGATCACGGCCGCGCTCGTGCAGCTGGCCGTCTTCATCCCGGTGTGCTTCTTCCCCGGAACCACCGGCATCGTCTACCGCCAGTTCGCCATCACCCTGGCGGCAGCGATCGTGTTTTCCACCTTCAACGCCCTCACTTTCTCCCCCACGATCGCGGCGTTGTTCCTGCGCCCCGAGGGGGCGCCTCCCGGAGCGATCGACAAGATCATCAACCTTCTCTTCGGCTGGATCTTCCGGCCCTTCAACCGGGGTTTTGCCGCCGTCTTCTCCTGGTATGGGCGCACGATCGAAGCGCTCGTGCGTCACCGCCATACGGTGGTGGCCCTGTTCGTGGTGGGGCTGCTGGCCACGGTGATGATGCTGCGCATCGTTCCCACCGGCTTCATTCCAGAGGAGGACCAGGGGCTGATGATCCTGCTTGGTGAAGCCCCACCGAGCGTGTCACTGGGTTACACCCAGAAGCAGGTGGAGCAGGTGAACGGCATCCTGGCCGATTTTCCCTCCATCGAAAGCTATCTCGGTGCGGCGGGCTACGGCCTTGAGGGAAACAGCTACAACAAGTACATCTTCTTCATTCGCCTCAAGGCCTGGGACCAGCGCACCAACCCGGACCAATCGGTGTTCAGCATCCTGGCCCAGCTGAATCAGCGGCTGCAGAAGGAGATCAATGGGTCGTTCGCCTTCGCCACCAACGTGCCACCCGTGGACGGGGTGGGGGCCACGGGGGGACTTGAGTTCCAGCTTCAGAACCGGGCGGGCCTGCCCACCGATGCCCTGCTCAAGAACCTCAACGCCATGATCGAGGCCGCCCGGAAGCGCCCTGAACTGGAGCGAGTCGCCACCACGTTCACCCCTGGCGTGGAGCAACTCTCGATCAGGGTCAACAGGGATCTGGTCAAGTCGCTGGACGTGGACATCAACGAAGTGTTCGGCACCCTGCAGGCCTATCTGGGTGGCCTGTACGTCAATGATTTCGTCTTCGACAAGGATCAATACCGGGTGTACGTCCAGGCCGATGGCCCTTACCGCACCGATCCCGCCGCGATCACCTCGTTCTACGTGCGCTCCCGCAAGGGCAGCCTCGTGCAGCTCAGCGACGTGGTGTCAACGGAGCGCTTCTTCGCCCCACCCACCATCACCCGCTACAACGTTTACGAATCGATCAAGATTCAGGCCACCCCGGCCCCCGGGTACAGCTCAGGCCAGGGACTGGCCGCCATGGAGGCCGTGGCCGCCGAGGTGCTGGATCCCGGTTTCGGTTACGAATGGACGGGGCTTTCGCTTGAGGAGCGCACCGCCGGAGGGGCCACCGGTGCCATCTTCGCCCTGGCCTTCGTGCTGGTGTTCCTGGTGATGGCGGCCCAGTACGGCAGCTACGTCGATCCCCTGATCATCCTGCTCACGGTGCCCCTGGCGACCCTCGGTGCCATGGTGGCGATCTGGATCCGTGCCAATGCCCTCCAGGCGGGAAGCTTCTGGCCCGTGATCAGCAACGACATCTTTGCGCAGGTGGGCCTGCTGATGCTGATCGGCATGGCCAGCAAGAACGCCATCCTGATCGTTGAGCAGGCCAACGAATACCTGCGGCTGGGCATGGGCCTCAGCCAGGCGGGAATCGCCGCGGCCAAGGCCCGCTTCCAGCCGATCGTGATGACGGCAGCGTCCGGTCTGGTGGGCTACATCCCGCTGATGACCGCCTCCGGCGCCGGAGCGATCAGTCGCTGGTCGATCGGTACGGTCAGTTTCGGTGGCTATCTGGTGGCCACGGTGCTCAGCCTGGGGGTAGCTCCTGTGCTGTTCATCGTCATCAAGGGGCTGGAGCGCACCTACCTGCTCAAGGATCCTGCAACACCCAAGACCCTTCCCCCGTCCCAGCCATGAACCTGCGCCTCGTCGCATTTGCCGCCGCGATCTCCGCCCTGCTGGGTGGCCTTTTCGGATCCACCCTGTCCTACATCGGCCAACCCGACCAGGGCGTCCTCCGCTATGAGAGCCCCTTTTACCGCGGCTTCTACAGGCAGACGCCGCTGATCGGCGCCGGACTCGGTGCCGCCTGCGGTGCCGGCTTCGCGGTGATCAGCCAGTCGGCTCGCCGCCGACAGCAGGGGAAAGCCCGCCGCTGATCAGTCGCGCCATCAGCAGGTTGGTGATCTTCATGCCATAGGGGCTGCTCCAGCAGCGCCTGGGCAGGCTTCCCTGGGCAGAAGATTCGGAGAGATCCTGATCCTCGGGCTCGACGAAGCTACCGTTCTTGCGCCAGCCGACACGATCGCAGAAACCCAAGTACAGCTCCACGTTCTGGGCGATCAGGGTCTCGAGCGATCCCCCCAGTTCGCGGTAGATCTGCAGCTGCACGCTGAAACCGAACCGGTTGTCGCTATGGGTGCACCACAGCCGATCAAGAATCCGCAGCGGCGTGATCGGAAAGGTCTCGATTTCTTCCGGGGTGACCTCCTCCAGGGTGGTCTGGATGCACTCAAATAGCACCCGGGCCGTTTCCTGATCGGCCTCCTGAAAGCGACCGGCTTGAAGCAGCTCACGCAGAGGGGCATAAAGGGCCACATCGGAGATCAGTTCCAGGCTCTCGGCGTGCTCCTTCACACGCCCAGAGAGCTCGTCAAGCCGAGCGGTGAGGGCGGTGACCACGCCTTCCAGCGCCGCAAGCCGATGGACAATCTCCCCCTCCCCGCCGTTACCGCTCCCCATCGGGTCAAGCCCAGTGGAATCGATCATCGCTCAGGCCGGACGCGGGACCTTCCCGGCGATCCCCACGCTGCAGATCCCAGCGCTCAAGGGGCAGAAGGGGGCGGAACGGCCGGGGCGGTGGGATCGCTGACGTTGGCGCAGAGATCCAGGACGATCTGTTGGGCCACCGAACGGCTCTCGGGAACGGTCCAGGGATCCCAGGCCCCATTGATCAGCCAGGCCTGGCGCAGGCTGCCGCAATGCACCGCCACGGCCGTCGCCTGCGCCCGGATCGGCCCGACATCCGCCTGGTTGGGCTGCACCAGGCTGACCCGCACACCACCGGGGTGGAGCTTCCAGCCGCCCCAGTCGACGAGGGTGTTGCCGTAGAACCTCCAGCGCACCGCCTCCCCCGGTTGTGGCGGCACGGGCGAGGGGGGGGCGGTGGGCGCCGGGGCCTTCACGACAGGCGGACTGGCCTGCGCCGGGGGCTTGGCCGTGGCCGGGGGCTTGGCTGCAACCGTGGCCGTAGCCGTGGGCTTGGCTGCAGGCTTGGCGGCGGCGGGTGCCGTCGGCTTGGTCTTGGCCACAGGGGGCGCCGCAGGCAGCTTCAGCCAGGCGCCGACCTTCAACTGGTCGGGCTTCACCCCGGGATTGACCTTCTGGAGCTCCGCCACGGTGGTGCGGTGGCGGGACGCCAGGACGGCCAGCGTGTCACCTGTGCGCACCTGCACAAGCCCCTTCGATGGCGGCAGTTTCAGTGACTGGCCGATCTGCAGTTCCTCAGGCCGGGTGATCGTGTTCAGCCGCATCAAGTCCTGCACACTCACGCCGTAGCGGGCAGCCAGGGCCTCGAGCGTGTCCCCCTGAACAACCTTCACGCTGCGCACAGGAGGCGCCGCCTGGGCGAAGGCGTTGGAGCTGGGGCCGATCCCGGCGAAGGAGAGAACAAGGGCTGCCAGAAACCCCTTCGTTACCGCTGCTGTTCGACTCACGTTCCCCATCGCATTCTGCACAACGAAACTACCAGATGTACTTGCCTGACCAGACAAGACAATCAGCCAACAACCGGCCAGAATTGATCGTCGATGTGTTGCATCAAGTCGTTACAAATTTGTGTCATAACGAAGGCGCCAACGAGCGGCATCTCTGCAGCAACCCTGTGGCTTCCGTTTCCCCAGGAGGATCAGAACGTCCTGCCGATGACGCCGCCAGGGTGGCCCTCTTCCGGGGGCGCTGCCCGGGCCTTCCGCGCTGATGGGAGGCCAGGCGATCGATCAAGGCGGCCAGCGCCAGTGCCCCATCGATCACCACCAGTACGGCCCAGACGCACAGCAGCAGCGCCTCGGCCTGGGCCGTCCGGGTCGGGGGCGCCGAGGGGGCGACGGGCTCCGCGGCGGCAGCGGGCTCCGCGGCGGCGACGAGGACCGGATCTGCCGCCTGCTGCAGCGGCTGGAACAGCAGGGCGGTGGGCGGCTCGGTGGGCAGGGGCCAGGGCTGGCGCGATGGGGGCCGGCTCCTGCTCCTGGCCTGCTGCTCCCGCAACCGTTCGGCAAGCGTCGGCAGCATGGCGATCTCTCCACAACCCCTTTGGACGATCCTCACGGCCTGGCCCAGCGACCGCAATGCCGCAGCCAGGCCGGCCCATGATTCGTTACACGGGCGCAGTCAGGGTGGCTCCTGGCCGGGGGGGGTCTCCCGGGCGACGGCCAGATCGGTCGGCTCGGTTTCGGACGCGCCGAACCAGCGGTCCTCCAGGGCCTTCACCACCACATAGAAGGGGGGCACCACCCCAAGCGACAGCACCGTGGCCACCAGCAGGCCGCCGAAGATCACGGTCCCCAGGGACTGCTGGCTGTTGGCCCCCGCCGTGGTGGCCACCACCAGGGGCAGGAAGCCGGCCAGGGCGGCGATGGCCGTCATCAGGATCGGCCGCAGCCGCGATTCGGCCGAAGCGATGGCGGCCTCGGCGGCCGTCATGCCCTCCTTCATGTGCTGCTCGGCCACCTCCACGATCAGGATGCCGTTCTTGGCCGCCAGGCCGATCAAGGTCACCAGGCCCACCTGGGCGTAGATGTTGAGATCGATCGAGCGCAGGGCCAGGAACGCCAGGGCGCCGAGCATGGCCAGGGGCACGGTCATCAGGATGATCACCGGCGTCACATAGCTCTCGTACTGGGCCGAGAGCACCAGATAGACCACAAGGATCCCAAGGCCGAACACCAGCACGCTGGCATTGCCCGCCGAAAGTTGCAGGGCGGCGAGGCCTGTGAAGGCATAGCCGATGTTGTTGAACTCCTGGGCATGGAAGAGGTCCTGGATCAGCGTCAGGGCCTGGCCGGAACTCTTGCCGATCGCCTCGGCCCCCTGGATCAGGATCGTGCGGTAGAGGTTGAAGTGGCTGATCACCGGCGGCGCGCTGGTGAGTTCCGCGGTGGCGAATTCCGACACCTGGACCAGCTTGTCGTCCTTGCTGCGCACGTAGTAACTGAGCACATCCTCCAGGGAACTGCGGTTGCCCGCCGCGGCCTGCACGTAGATGTTCCTGACCTGGCCACTCTCATAGGTGAGGCCCGAATAGTTGCTGCCCGCCAGCACGGCGATGGTCTGCATCGCCTGCTGGAAGTCGACGTTGAGGGCCCCCAGGATCGAGCGGTCGATCTTCAGCCCGAAGGCCGGGGCGCTGGGAATGAACTGGGTGTAGAGGGTGGAGAAGCCGCCGCTGGCCGTTCCCGCCTGGATCAGTTGCTTGGCCTGATCATCGAGCTGGTTGAAGCTGAAGGCCCCATTGCTGAGGTCGTTGAACTGGAAATAGAAGCCGCCCTGGGCGGAGAAGCCCGGGATCGCCGGCGGCTGGGCGGCGACCACCATGCCGGAGCTGATCTGGCTGAGCTTGGCGTTGAGCCGGTTGATGATCGCCGGCGCCTTCTGGGCGGCGCCGCTGCGCTCCTCCAGCGGCTTGAAGCCGAAGAAGAACACCCCCTGATCAGGACTGGCGCCGTTGAAGCCGTAACCACTCACCACCGACCCGGCGATGATCTCCGGCTCGGCATTGAGCACCTTGGCCACCTCCAGGCCGGTGCCCTGGGTCTGGCTGAGGGAGGCACCGTTCTGGAGCTGGAAGATGCCCATGCCATAGCCCTGGTCTTCCTCCGGGATGAAGGCGGAGGGGAGGGCGGTGAAGGCGAACAGGGTGAGGGCGATGCCGCCACCCAGGCCCACCAGGATCCAGCGGCGACGAGCGATCAGGGCCCCCACCATCGCGGCGTAGCCGCGCTCCAGACGGGAGAAGAAGGCGTTGAAGCAGTTGAAGATCCAGACCAGATTGGCGCCGGCCAGCACACCGACAACCACGCCCAGCACATAGGTGATGCTGCCGAAGGAGGCGGCGCTGAAACGGCCGAAGGCCAGGCCCACCACCACGCCACCGATGATGCCCACCAGCCGTCCCGGAGGCGCCGACTTCTGGCTCCTCAGCAGCAGGGCCGAGAGCATGGGGGAGAAGGTGAGCGCATTGAAGGCGGAGATCGCGATCGAAAAAGCGATCGTGAGAGCAAACTGTTTGTAGATGATGCCGATGCCGCCGGGGTAGAAGGCCACGGGCACGAACACCGCCATCAACACCAGGGCGGTGGCCACCAGGGCGCCAAACAACTCCCCCATGCACTCCATGGCGGCCTGGCGGGGACGCATCCCCTTCTCCAGGTTCTTCTCCACCGCCTCGATCACCACGATGGCGTCGTCCACCACCAGGCCCGTCGCCAGCACCAGGCCCAGCAGGGTGAGCTGGTTGATCGAAAAACCAAAGATCTTCACGAAGGCGAAGGTGCCGATCAGGGAGATCGGAATCGCCAGGCTGGGCACCACCGTGGCCCTCCAGTCCTGCAGAAACAGGAACAGGATCAGCAGCACCAGCACGATGGCCAGACCGAGGGCATCGATCACCCCCTCCACGGCCGATTCGATGAACTGGCCGATGTTGTAGATCTCGAACACCTTGACCCCCGGGGGGACGGTCTGGGTGAACTGGTTCATCACCTGAACCACCTGGTTCGAGACATCGAGGGCGTTGCTCTCGGGGGTCTGGAAGACGGCGACGGTGATCGAGGGGTGGCCTTCGATGCTGACGGCCTGCTGGGCGTAGGTATTGGTGCCGTAGGTGGCCTCGCCGACATCCTTAAGCCGCAGCAGGTTGCCGGCGGGCGTGCGACCGACGATCAGGTTGTTGAGCTCCTCAACCGAGACCAGATTGCCGTTGTTCTCCACCAGGATCGGGTAGGCGAACTTCTGATTGCCTCCTGCCGGCGGACCGCCAACGAGACCACCGATCGCGACGCTGTTCTGGCTGCTCACCGCATTGACCACCTGATCGGCGGTGAGATTGTTGGCGGTCAGCTTGTTGGCATCGACAAATAGCCAGAAGGCTGGATTACTGCCTCCGAGCAGGTTGACGGTGGCCACACCGGGCACCCGTTCCAACTGAAAGTAAAGGTTCTGATAGATAAGGCCGTTGAGATAGGAGGCATCGAACTGGCCTTCCGTCGAAGTGACCTGATAGGCCAGCAGAATGGAGGGGGTGCTCTGCATCACCGAAACCCCGGTGGCCTGCACCTGCTGGGGTAACTGGGGCATCGCCAGGGAGACGCGGTTCTGCACGTTCACCTGGTCGATGTTGATATCAGTTCCTTCGTTGAAGAAGACCTGAATCGTGCTCGTCCCAGACATGTTGCTGGTCGAGGAGATGTAATTGGCCCCGGGAACCCCGTTGATCTGCTGCTCGATGGGGTTGGTCACCGCCTGCTCGGTGACCAGGGAATTGGCACCTCCGTAGTTGGAGGTCACCTGGATCAGCGGAGGGGCGATGTTCGGGAGGTTCTCGATCGACAGGGTGGGGATGGCGATCAGGCCCACCAGCACGATCAAGATGCTGCAGACGGTGGTGAGCACCGGCCGCTTGATGAAGTTATCGGAGAACGACATCTGGGCTTAGCTCGCCGCCGGAGCCGTCGCCCGTCGCACCGGCATGCCGGAGCGCAGCAAGGCGGTGTTGCTCACCACCACCTCATCCCCCTTGGCCAGGCCGGATAGAACGGGATAGGCGTTGTTCTGCAACTTGCCGAGCTTCACCGCCGTCTGCACCACCACGGGCGTTGTGCCGGGAAGCTTCTCCAGCTGCTTTTTCTGGGCGGGTAACAGCTGATCGGAGGCCTTGATCTGGGGCAGGATTGTGGCGAGGGGCAGCAGCTTGTACACGAACGGTTGCTGGGCCTGCATCATCACCGCCTCCACCGGAACCGCCAGCTGGTCGCTGATGCCCGTGATGATGCGATTGCGAACGTACTGGCCTGTCTTGAGCACCCCGGTGAGATTCGGGAACACCGCCTTCACCAGCACCGTGTTGGGCTGGGTGGAGGAACCCTCCTGGCTGGAGGTGGCGAAATAGGGGGAGACGAACACCACCTGGCCCACCCCCTTGACCGGCGGATTGCCCTGGCTCTCCACCTGCACCGGCTGGCCGATCTTCACCTGGCTGGACTGGGTGGCCGGCACATCCATCAGGGTCCAGAGAGAGCTGTTGTTGACGATTCCCGTGATCGCCTGGCCCTGGCGCACGTAATCACCGAGCTTGACCGAGTCGAGGTTGCCGATTTCCCCGTCGATGGGGGCGGTGACGAACTTGTACCCGAGGGTGGCGGCGCTGGAGCGGGCCTGGTCGCGGCTCTGGATCGCCTGGGTGATGTAGAAATCCCGATCCTTGGTCGAGACGGCCCCCTGCTCGTTGAGGAAGACGTAGCGCTCGGCATTGACGCGATCCTTGATCGCCTCGGCCCGGTCGGAATCGAGGGTGGCCGATTCCTGCACGTTGTCGAGCACGAGAATGGGCTGGCCCGCCTTCACCCGTTGGCCCTCCCTGGCCAGGATGCGTACCACCCGGCCATCCGACTGCGGCCGCATCACCACGTTGGAAGTGGACTCAATGACGCTGATCGTCTCGATGCCCGGGGCGAAGCGGAACTCCCCCACCGTCACCGTCTGCACCACCAGGGGCTTCCGGGCCTCGGGCTTAGGGGCGCCGCAGGCTGCCAGCAACAGCGCCAGAGGGAGGAGGGGGGGAAGGGCCTGCCAGCGCACCGGACCGGTTCATACCTCTGCAAGGTACCGGAAAAGACCCTTTCGCCCCACTGGTCCGGCGCGGCTTGCGGCCCCTCAGGCGTGGGGGCCAGGCCCGCCTCGGCGGCTGTGGCGCCGGTGGTACTCGGGCTCCGGGTTGGACTCCTGCAGCTGGCGCACCGCCTCCACCGCCATGCCGGCTACCACCCCGAAGCCTCCGAGCACCACCGTGCTCCAGAACAGGGCCTCGGGCGTGATCCTCAGGGGGGTGTTCCCGACGATGGCCCGAAGGAACTGGGCGATCGCCAACCCCACCAGCCCCGTGATCACTCCTGCGAAGAGCACCCGCCGGCCACTCAGTGGTGGGCAGGGGGCCGGCATCAGGACGCCCCGACCGCCGGGGCCTCAGCCGTCGCGGTAGGCGATGCACCTGTGAGCTGTTTCACCACGACGTAGAACACCGGCACCACGAACAGGGACAGCACGGTGGCCACGGCCAGGCCGCCGAACACCACCGTACCCAGGGAGGCCTGGCTGCGGGCACCGGCCCCGGTGGCCAGTACAAGCGGTAAGAAACCGAACAGGGAGGAGATGGCCGTCATCAGGATCGGCCGGAAGCGGGACTGGGCCGAGGCCCGCGCCGCCTCCAGGGCGCTGTCCCCCTGGTCCATGCGCTGGTTGGCGAGATCGACGATGAGGATGCCGTTCTTGGCCGCCAGGCCGATCAGCATCACCAGGCCCACCTGGGCATAGATGTTGAGCACTTCACCCCTCAGGTAAAGGAAGGCCAGGGCGCCGAGCATGGCCGTCGGCACGGTCATCAGGATGATCAAGGGATCGCTGTAGCTCTCGTACTGGGCTGAAAGCACCAGATAGACCGCAAGAATCCCAAGAGCGAAGATCACGATCGCCAGGGCCCCTGCCGACACCTCCTCCCGGGAGATGCCGGTCCAGTCGTAGCCGACGCCGGTGGTGGAGAGGTTGTTGAAGAGATCCTGGATGTCCTTGATCGCCTGGCCGGAGCTGCGTCCGGGCAGGGCGGACCCCTCCACCTTGATGGAGCGGAACAGGTTGAAACGTGGGATCACCGACGGGCCGGTGACCGACTCCACCTTGATGAACTCCGACAGCGGGATCTGATCACCGCTGGCGTTGGGCACGTACAGGGATTTCAGCTGCTCCGGATTGGCCCGGTAGCGTTCGTCGGCCTGCACGAAGATGCGGCGAACCCTGCCGGCATCGAAGGTGTCGTTGACGTAGAAGGAGCCGATATTGAAGCTGAACGTCTGCATCGCCGTGCCGTAGTCGACTCCGAGAGCGGCCATGCGGTCGCGGTCGACGAGGATCTGCAGCTGGGGGGCTTCGGGGGAGAACTGGGTGAACACCCGGTCGAACAGACCGCTCTGGTTGGCCTTGCCCACCAGCTGGGTGGCCGCGGCGAAGAAATCGGCCGGGGAGAGCGCACCACCGCTGCGGTTGAGCATCTGCATCTCGAAGCCCGCGCCCGTGCCGTAGCCGGGGATGGCGGGGGGTTCGATCACGATGATCCGCGCCTCCTGGATCACCGAGAGCTTGCGGTTCAGCCGCTGGGTGATCGCCGCCACCGACTGCTCCGAGGAGGTGCGCTGATCCCAGTTGCGGGTGCCGAAGAAGAACAGGCCCCGGTTGGGGGCATTGCCATCGAGGCTGGCGCCGCTGAACACAGCCGCCGTGGTGATGTCCTTCTCGCTGCGCAGGATTTCCGCCACCCGCTGGTTGATGCGGCGTGTGGTCTCGAGGGAGGCCCCATCAGGCCCTTGCACAATGCCGATGGCATAGCCCTGGTCTTCCACCGGAACGAAGCCTGTCGGAATCGAGGTGAAGGCGAAGGCGGTGAGCACGATGCCCCCGGCCAGGAAGGCCATGATCAGCCGGCGCCTACCCAGCACCCAGCTCAGGCCAGCGTGATAGCGGCGCTCGATACCGGCATAGATGACGTTGAAGCGGCGGAAAATGAACAGGGCTCCCCACCCCAGCACTCCACCGATCACGGTGTAGATCAGCACCTCCAGGGGACTGTTGACCCCGGCCAGCAACAGCGCCGAGACGGCACCACCAATCGCGAACGGCATCCGCAGCGGCAGGCCAGTGAGCAGGTGCAGGCCGAAGCCGATCCCGGCGGCCAGGGCCAGAACCCCCAGGGCCACCAAGGTGCCGCCACCGCTGGCGAGCAGGCCATAAACGAAGCCGATGAACACCCCGGAGATGGCATAGGTGCGGCGGCTGGGGGGCTCGCTCTCCCGGGCCAGTAAGAGGGCCGAGAGCATCGGCGAAAAGGTGAGGGCGTTGAACGTGGAGATCAGGATCGAGAAGATGATCGTGGCGGCGAACTGCTTATAGATCGTTCCGGTGGCCCCGGGGAAGAACAGCACCGGCACGAACACCGCAAACAGCACCAGGGAGGTGGCGATCACGGCGCCGAACAACTCGTCCATCGTGGTCTTGGCACTCTCCAGGGCACTGAGCCCCGAGGCCTTCTTTGTCGAGGTGTCTTCGATCACGGTGATGGCGTCATCCACCACCAGGCCGGTCGCCAGCACCAGGCCGAACAGGGTCAGCTGGTTGAGGGTGAAGCCGACCGCCTGCACGAACAGGAAGGTGCCCACCAGGGCCACCGGGATGGCGATCGCCGGCACCAGGGTGGCCTTCCAGTTCTGCAGAAACAGAAACAGGATCAGCACCACCAGCACCACCGCTTCCCGCAGGGCGGTGGTGACGCCGTCGATCGAGGCCTCGACGAATTCGGTGTTGTCGTAGATCTTCTGGATCGTCATGCCGACCGGCATGGTGGTGGCGAACTCCTTGATCACCTCCTCCACACCGCTGGAGACATCGAGGGCATTGCTGCCGGTGAGCTGATAGATCGCCATGCCCACCGAGGGAACACCGCGCAGGTCGGTGGCCTCGAGGTCGAAGGATTCCCCCCCCAGCGTCACCCGTCCCACATCGCGCAGGCGCACCAGGCCGCCCTCGGCGGTGGAGCGCAGGATCATCGAGCCGAATTCCTCGGTGGTGCGAAGCCGTCCCTGCAGCTGCACCGTCAGGGTGAACTGCTGGCCCTGGGGGGAGGGGGCACCGCCGATGCGTCCTACCGGGACCAGGCGGTTCTGGCTGCGCAGGGCCGCGACCACATCGGCGGCGGAGAGCTTGTTGGACGCCAGGCGATCCGGGTCGAGCCAGAGGCGGAAGGCCAGCTGGCGGTTGCCGAAGTAGGTGAGCTCACCGACTCCGGGCACCCGCCGGACCGCATCGGTGAGGTTCTGATCCAGCAGGCCGCTGATCGTCTCGAGGCTGTATTGATTTTTCGGATCTTCGCTGGTGAAGTTATAAACGAGGAGAATGGAGTTCGAGGCCTTGTTCACCGTGATGCCGGATTGCCGCACCTCCTCCGGCAGGCTTGGCTGGGCCAGCGACACCCGGTTCTGGACGTTCACCTGGTTGATGTCGCCGTCGCTGCCGCTGGCAAAGGTGACGGAGATGGAGCTGGAGCCGTCGGCCGCGCTGGTGGAGGTGATGAACTCCATGTTCTGCACCCCGTTGATCTGCTGCTCGAGCACGCTGGTGACGCCCTGCTCAACACTGACCGCATCGGCCCCCACATAGCGGGAGGTGACCCTCACCGTGGGAGGAGCGATGTCCGGCAGGCTTTCGATCGGCAGCAGCGGGATGGCGATCAGACCGGCGATCACGATCAACAGACTGCACACCGTGGTGAGCACGGGCCTGAGGATGAACGTGTTCGAAGGAGACATCAGGCAGCGCTCAGTTGACCTTGACGGGCGCGCCGTTGCGGAGATTGATCAGGTTGGTGGTGATCACACGGGCCCCGGCCTGGAGTCCCTTGAGCACCGGATAGCGGTTGTTCTGCAACGGCCCCAGCTGCACGGGGGTCTGCAGGGCGAAGCTGGTGCCGGCGGGCAGCTTGCGCGCCACGGCCAGATCGGTCCGGCCCGGACGCCGCTCCAGGTCGGCCAGGCCGCCCACCTCGTAGACGAAGCTCTGGCCGGAGATCTGGGTGACGGCCGCGAAGGGCACCGACAGTTCCTGGCGGCTGTCGAGCACCAGCCGGGTGCGGGTACGCAGGCCGGTGCGCAGCACCCCGCCCGGATTGGCGAACTCCGCCTTGGCCAGCAGGGACTGGGTGCCGGCCACCACACCGGGGTCGAGGGAGCCGACCACGCTCTGGGCCATGGGCTTGTTGCTGGCGGGATCCATCAGGATCACCGCCTGTCCCACCCGCAGGCGGTTGGAGAACACCGCCGGCACATCCACCCGGGCCATCAGTCGGTCGTTGCGGATGATCGTGGTGAAGGGATCGCCAGCCGAGATCACATCACCCAGCTTCACCTGCACATCACCGACGATGCCGGAGATCGGTGCCTTCAGATCACGGAAGGCCAGATCGGCTTGCCTGGCGACAAGTTGCTCACGGGCGGAGATGTAGCTCTGCCGGAGCTCATCCACCTGAAGGGCGCTGGCGGCTCCCTGTTTCTGCAGATACTCGAAGCGCTGGTAGGTGAATTTCTTGGTCTCCATCTCGGAGCGCAGCCGGGCCACATCAGCTCGCACCTGGGCCTGGTCGAGCACGAGCAGCAACTGACCGCTGGCCACCTTGTCGCCCTGACCCACCAGCAGCCGCTCGATGCGCCCGCCGGCCTGGGCCGCCAGACGCACCTCCTCGATCGCCTCCAGGGTGCTGACGGTGTCGACGTTGTCGGTGAAGGGCGCCAGGGTGGCCGGCTCGGCAAGCACGGAGAGCGGGGGCCGGCCGGCGGGGGCCTCCGCCTGGCAGGCCCCCAGCAGGGCGGCCCCCAGCAGGGCGGCGGTGGAGCGTCGCAGGCGCCCCGTCGGTGCCCCGGGACGAGGCGGCCTGCTCGGTTGGCCGATCACGGGTTCAGCGACGATCAAGGCTTCCGCCAGACCGTACCGCTCCGGAGGCTCTCCCGGCGAGATGATGGGGCGGTGAGTGATCTGTTCTGGCATCAGGGCGAGCAGGCCAGGCGCAGGATCGCCCCGCTGGCCGATCGGCTGCGGCCACGCAGCCTCGACGACTTCGTCGGCCAGGCGGCAATCCTGGGTCCGGGCCGGCTGCTGCGCCGGGCCATCGCCGCCGACCGGGTCGGCAACCTGATCCTGCACGGCCCCCCCGGCACCGGCAAGACCACCCTGGCGCGGATCATCGCCGGCAGCACCCGGGCCCACTTCAGCAGCCTCAACGCCGTGCTGGCCGGGGTGAAGGACCTGCGCGCCGAGGTGGACGCCGCCAAGTTGCGCCTGGAGCACCACGGCCTGCGCACGATCCTGTTCATCGATGAGGTGCACCGCTTCAACAGCGCCCAGCAGGACGCCCTGCTGCCCTGGGTGGAGAACGGCACCGTCACCCTGATCGGGGCCACCACCGAAAACCCCTACTTCGAAGTCAACAAGGCCCTGGTCAGCCGCTCCCGCCTGTTCCGCCTCCAGCCCCTGGAACCGGAAGACCTGCGCCTGTTGCTGGAGCGGGCCCTGGCCGATCCCGAACACGGCTTCGGTGAGCGGCCCGTCGAGCTGTCCGAGCCAGCGGCGGCCCACCTGCTGGACGTGGCGGGGGGTGATGCCCGCAGCCTGCTCAATGCCCTGGAACTGGCGGTGGAAACCACTGAAGCCGATGCAGGCGGCGTGATCCGCATCGATCTGGCCATTGCCGAGGAATCGATCCAGCAGCGGGCGGTGCTCTACGACAAGCAGGGGGACGCCCACTTCGACACGATCAGCGCCTTCATCAAGTCGATCCGGGGCTCCGATCCCGATGCGGCCCTGTTCTGGCTGGCGCGGATGGTGGAGGCCGGCGAGAACCCCCGCTTCATCCTGCGGCGCCTGCTGATCTCCGCCGGCGAGGACATCGGCCTGGCCGATCCCCAGGCGATGGTGGTGGTGGAGGCCTGCGCCGCCGCCTTCGACCGGGTCGGGCTGCCGGAGGGGCTCTACCCCCTGGCCCACGCCACCCTCTATCTGGCCGGCACCGAAAAGAGCAACAGCAGCCTGGGCTTCTTCGATGCGGTGAAGGCGGTGCGCGAAGCCCGGCGCCAGCAGGTGCCCGCCCATCTGCGTGACGCCAACCGGGACGGCCAGGCCTTCGGCGATGGGGTGGGCTACCGCTATCCCCACGCCTACGCCGACCACTGGGTGGCCCAGCAGTACCTGCCCCAGGCCCTGCAGGGGGAGGTGTTCTGGCAGCCGGGATCCCTGGGCTGGGAAGGGGGCTTGCGGAAACGGCTGCAGCAGCGCCGGGCCGCCCAGCTGGCCGCCGCGGCCGAAACGGCCGCCGATGACCGCGGCGACCTGCTCAGCAGCAGTCCGGACGACCCCCTGCTGAACCGCTGGCTGCAGCGCCAGGCCGGGGCGGAGGGGGAACGGCTCGATCGGCTGCGCCAGCGCTTCTGGCAGGACGCCGCCATCGGGCGCCTCGACCGGGTGCTGGTGGTCGAAGCCCACTCCCTGCTCTGGGCCCTCGATCCACTGGAGGCCACCAGCGAGGGGGAGGTGGTGCTCACCACGCCGAGCGCGGCGGTGGGCGATCGCCTGCAGGCCCAGCTGCAGCTGCTGGATCAGCTGCGGCGCCCGCGCCTGCTGGTGGTGGCACCCGACTCCCCCGATCAGCTCCAGGCGCAACTGGGCGCTCCGGATCCGGCGGAGGGACGCTTCGAATGGATCGCCGCGCGCCAGCCCTGGCGGAACTGTTCGGCGGCGCAACGGCTGGCCTGGCTGGAGCAGCTCACGGCCCTGGCGGCCCCGGGAGCCCGGGCCCGCTTGCTGTTCACCCATCCCTTGCTGGGACCGGCGGGCAGCCTGCGTGCCCACCTGCTCAGCCGCGACTCAGGCAACCTGCCGGCCGTGCTTGAGAGCGCGGCCGAGCGGGAACAGGAGTGGCTGACGGGCGATGCCGGGCTGGCCGACCGGGTGCAGGAGGGCCTGGAAGCCCTCGGCTGGCGAGTGCAGCACCGCTTCTGGGAGGAGGGACTCGACCTTCCCCTGGGCGACGCCCTGCTGGAGCGCTGGTTCGGCGCTGAGGCCAGCTACCGGAAGCATCTGGCCTCGGCCCTTCCGGCCGCTGGCCGCAAGGGCCTCGAGGCCCTGTTCCGGGAGCGACGGGGGGTATCCCTGCCCCAGCCCCTCGGGCACACCCTGCTGCTGGCCCAGAAGAGCCGCGGGCCATGAAAAAGCCCCGGCGCTGCCGGGGCTGGGAGAAGCGGAAGGGGAGGGAACCTCCCCTGGTGCTCACCAGAGGCCGCGAACCGGCTGATCCATCACAGGAGCAGGGGCGGGGGTGTCACGGACCATGGCCACGGGATCGGCCATCTGGTTGGCCTGGATGCAGGCGGGCAGGAAGACGTACCAGGACAGCAGGGAGGTGCACTGGGCGGTGCCGGGCTGGCAACGACCCTCAGCACAGATGTTCTGCGCACCAGTGTAGGTGTTGCAGAAATCAGCCAGACGGAAGTCGGTGGGCAGGGCCTTCATGATGCCGGCCGAGGAGATCGAACCGTCCTTGGAGTCGGAGATGATCGCCGACCGGAGGGCCTGTACAGCATAGGTATTCATGCTGTAGTAGGGGAAGTAGCTGTTGGTCGCGTTCTTGAGGAACTTGACACCGGCGTCGGAGTAGAGGAAGCGCGACACCCCCACGAGGTTGACGGCGTAGGTCTTGGTCATGCCCGACTTGACCTCGTCGGAGGTCCAGCCGGAGCGGGCGAGGCCACCCTCGAGGCCCCGATCTGTGATGTCACCGGAGCCGAGAAAGGTGTCGAAGGCAGCTTGGTTCGTCGACCACACGGCACCGCCGGTGTTCCAACGGACGGGCAGGTCGTTGTCCACAGCCGCGGAAGCGGGCAGCACGGATGCCGTGAGGGCCGTTCCCACGAAGAGACCGGTGAGAAGTTGCTTGAACACGGGAGACGATGTTGACTTCGAAATCAACCTAGCCATCAGGGGTCGTTCTGCCTACATCTGATGTGCGGTTTCTTTGCCTCCCCACACACAACGGAGGGTCATAAGCGAAGGATCAGGGCTGTCTCGGCGCGACAGGGGCGGCTCGGGATCCCTGGATGCCAAAGGGACCCGACATGGCCGACTCCCCTAGGCTACAGGGGCCTCCATCGTTTTCAAGGTTCGATCCATGGCCCTGCAGGTGGGAGATCCAGCCCCCGACTTCACCCTCCCCGATCAGAAGGGCGAGGCCGTGTCCCTGGCCGCGTTGAAGGGGCAGCGCGTGGTGATTTACTTCTATCCGAAGGACGACACGCCGGGCTGCACGAAGGAAGCCTGCAACTTCAGGGACCGCTGGAGCGCCTTCGAAACCCATGGCATCCGGGTGCTGGGCATCAGCAAGGACGGGGCGGCCAGCCACGGCAAGTTCGTCGCCAAGTACGACCTGCCCTTCACCCTGCTGACCGATGCCGAGCCCTGCCCGGTGGCCGAGTCCTACGCCAGCTACGGCCTCAAGAAGTTCATGGGCAAGGAGTACATGGGGATGATGCGGCACACCTTCGTGGTCGATGCCGAGGGCAAGCTGGAGCGCGTTTATCTCAAGGTGAAGGCCGAAGCCATGGCCGATCAGATCCTTGAGGACCTGGGCCTGGCCTGAGCGGCGCCCACCGGCGGATGGGGCCGCAGGGCCACAAGGGCCTCCAGGCAGAGATCGGGGCGGTGCAGCAGGACGGCCTCCCCCATCCCCGATGCCCTGCGCAACAGGGGCAGCAGGGTTGGTCCGTCTCCCCCTGTGAGCACGATCCGGCAACCGGCCTCCAGCGCCCGGGCCTGGCGTCCGGCCTCCA
>CALRQM020000030.1:0-34592 GCA_943370335.1 Bordetella parapertussis
TACCACTGAGCTACAAGGGCATGTGGAAAGGTGGGCCGGGTTGGATTTGAACCAACGTAGGCAGAGCCAGCGGATTTACAGTCCGCCCCCATTAACCACTCGGGCACCGACCCGAACCACACCTTCAGAACTTACCAGCCGACCTTCCTCCCCCCCATGCGCCTGCTCGTGCTCCATGGCCCCAACCTCAACCTGCTCGGCCAGCGGGAGCCCGGCCTCTACGGCAGCAGCACCCTGGCGGCCATCGATGCGGCCCTGGAGCAGCAGGCCGTGGAGCTGGGGGTGGAGCTCGCCTGCTTCCAGAGCAACCATGAGGGGGCCCTGGTCGACCGCATCCAGCAGGCCGGCACCTGCGACGGGATCCTGATCAATGCCGCCGCCTACACCCACACCTCGGTGGCGATCCGCGATGCCCTGCTGGCCGTGGCCGTGCCGTTCGTGGAGGTGCATCTGAGCAACACCCACGCCCGCGAGGGCTTCCGCCATCGCTCCCTGCTGGCCGATCGGGCCCTGGGGGTCATCTGTGGCTTCGGCCCCACCAGCTACCGCCTCGCCCTGGAGGGCCTGGTGGCCCATCTGCGGGCGGCGGCATGAGCGGCGCCTCCCTGCCCGTGGCGGCCGAGGCCCCGTTGGCGGCGGCGGCCCGGGTGAAATGGCTGGCTGCCCCCAGCAGCGCGGCCTGGCTGGATCAGGCCCTGGCCCACCCTGAGCTGCTGCTGATCGACCATGCCCACTGCGAGCGCAAGGCGGCCGGCGCCGCCCTGCAGCTGATGTTCCGCTACCCCTCCGACGCGGAGCTGGCCGCGGTGCTCAGCCCCCTGGCCCGGGAGGAGCTGGAGCACTTCGAGCGGGTGCAGGCCCTCCTGCAGCGGCGGGGCCTCGGCCTGCGGGCCCTGGCCGCCCCGCCCTACGGCGCCGCCCTGGCCGCCCAGGTGAGGCGCGCTGAGCCGGAGCGGATGCTCGACAGCGTCCTGGTGGCGGGTCTGATCGAGGCCCGCAGCCACGAGCGCATGGCCCTGCTGGCCGCCCACAGCCCCGACCCGGAGCTGCGGCAGCTCTACGGCGACCTGCTGGCCAGTGAGGCCCGCCATTTCGGCCTCTACTGGGTGCTGTGCGAACGGCGCTGGCCCCGGCCGGTGGTGGCCGAACGGCTCGCGGCCCTGGCCCAGCAGGAGGCGGCCATCCTCGCCACCCTCCATCCCCAGCCGCGCATGCACAGCTGAGGCGGGCCCTCAGGCGGCGGCGGCGAGCACCTGCTCCAGCAGCGGGAAGCGCGTCGCGATCGGGTTGCCGGTGAAGGTGGCCACCCAGCCCTCGCTGTTGTTGAAGAAGCGCAGGGCGCAGAAGCTGGGGCGCTCGCCGGTGTCGAACCAGTGGGGGGTGCCGGCGGGCACGCCGATCCAGTCGCCCTGCTCGCACACCACCTGCACCACCTCGCCGGTGATGTGCAGACAGAACAGGCCGCGGCCCTCGACGAAGAAACGCACCTCGTCTTCGGCGTGGGTGTGCTCGGAGAGGAATTTCGCCCGCAGGGCCTCCCGCTCCGGGTGATCGGGGCCGAGGCAGATGGCATCCACCGTCCGGTAACCCCCGTCGGCCTGGACCCGGCTGATCTCAGCGGCGTAGGCGGCCAGGATCGTGGCCTGGTCGGCGTCCGCCGCGAGGGCCACCGGTGTGGCCCAGCGCTCGAAGCGCACGCCCCGGGCCTCCAGTTCGCGGGCGATCACCGCGCCGTCGCTGCTCTGCACAAGGGGAAGGTCGTGGCCGCCGCCTGTGGCGGAGCGGATCACCAGGTGGGTCATCGGAGCGCTCCAGGGCGTTCAGGGAAGCTGCAGCCTAGAAAGGCCCGACGCGGACCTCAGCCCCATCGCCGACCCTGCATCCAGCGCCGGCCTCACCCTGGTGGGGGTGGGTCCCGGTGATCCGAACCTGCTCACCGTCGCTGCGGTGCGCGCCATCGAATCCGCCCACACCGTGGCCTACCCGGTCGCCCGCGAGGGGGCCGTGGGCATGGCGGCCAGCGTGGCCGAACCCTGGATCGCTCCGGGCCAGCACCGACTGCCCCTGGTGTTCCCGATGGTGGCGGCGGCCGAGCCCCGCCGGCAGGCCTGGCATGACGCCGCCGACCGGCTGGCCGCGGAGGTGGCCGGCGGGCGGGCGGTGGTGCTGCTCTGCGAAGGCGATGTGTCGCTGTTTGCCAGCAGCAGCTACGTGTTGCTGGCCCTGCGGCAGCGCCATCCCGCCCTCCCCGTCAGCCTGATCCCGGGCATCAGCGCCGTGGCCGCCGCCGCCGCCGCCGCTGCCTGGCCCCTGGCGCTGCAGCAGGAGGGCCTCCTGATC
Source organism: Bordetella parapertussis (assembly GCA_943370335.1). Classification (GTDB taxonomy): domain Bacteria; phylum Cyanobacteriota; class Cyanobacteriia; order PCC-6307; family Cyanobiaceae; genus Cyanobium. The sequence goes on from CALRQM020000030.1 coordinate 2,341, forward strand.
CGACCCACCCCGGAGCAGCCCCAGGAGCTGGAGGAGCTGCTGGCCCTGGCGGCGGCCGGGGGATGGGTGCTGGCCCTGCTCAAGCTGGGGGGGCGCTGGCCCTGGGTGCGCCCCCTGCTGGCCGAGCGGGGTCTGCTGGCGGACGCCCTGTTTGCCCAGCGGGTGGGCTGGCCCGATCAGCGGCTCTGCCCGGCCGCCCAGGTGCCCGCCACCGAGGTCCCCTACTTCTCCCTGCTGCTGGTCCGGCAGGGGTGGCCGGCGGTGCTTCCATGACCGTTCGCGTTGTGCCCCGCCCTTGCCGATGCCTTCTGCCGGCATGACCCCCACCGACTGGTTCGCCCTGCTGCACCCGGTGGTGATCATCCTGTTCGTCTATCCGGTGGTGGGAGCCACCATCCGGCTGGGGATCCTGGCGCGGGAACGCCGCCTCGACATCAACCCCCTGCCGCCGACGGTGGGGGTGGAGCACACCGACCATGGCCGCTGGGTGACCTCGGGTGTGGTGGTGGCCGTGCTGATCGCCATGGCGGCCACCTACGCCCGGGGTGGCGCCAGCGGCGGCCCCGGCGCCGGCGCGGCCCTGCTGCTGGCCGGGTTGGGGTGCCTGGTGAGCTGCCTGGCCCTGTGGCGGGCCAAGGGCGCCGGGTTGCGGGCCGGTTTCGCCCTGATCTGCTGGCTAGGGCTGCTGACCCTGGGAGCCCAGCCCGCCCTGTGGCATCTGGGCCGCAGTCCCTTCGACGGGGGCGTGTGGGGGTCCCACTACTGGAGTGGGGTCCTGCTCTGCGGCCTGCTGCTGTTCGCCATGGCAGCGGCCCCCGAGACCCTGCGGTCCCCCCGGATGCGGCGGCTGCACGTCAGCGCCGCCTTCCTCACCGCCCTGCTGCTGGCGGTGCAGGCCATCAGCGGCAGCCGGGACCTGCTGGGCATGGCGCTGGGCCAGTGATCTCCAGCTCCGCCTCCGCCCGGTGCAGCAGCGCCAGGGCGCTCTCCAGGCTGGGGGCGACCATCAGCTCCCGGCGCAGCCGGGCCGCGCCGGCAAAACCCTGGCAGGTCCAGCCCAGGTGCTTGCGGGCGATCAGCAGCCCCTGATCGCCGCGGGCGGCCACCAGCGCCTCCAGGTGCTCCCTGGCCAGGGCGATCCGGTCGTGGCTGTCGGGCTCGGGGGGCAGGGGGCGGCCGGCGAGGGCCGCGGCGATGCGCCCCACCAGCCAGGGGTGCCCCAGGCTGCCCCGTCCCACCATCACCCCGTCGGCACCGGTGATGGCCAGGCAGCGCAGGGCCTCCTCCGGGCTGGTGATGTCGCCGTTGGCGATCAGTGGTATCCGCAGGGCCGCCTTGACCCGGCCGATCGCCCCCCAGTCGGCCCGGCCGGAGAAACCCTGCTCCCGGGTGCGGCCGTGCAGGGTCAGGGCGCGGGCGCCGGCGTTCTGCAGGGCCAGGGCGAAGCCCACCGGATCGGCACTGGCCCCGCACCAGCCCAGCCGGGTCTTCACCGTCACCGGCACCCGCACCGCCGCCGCCACCGCCTCAACGATCCGCAGGGCCAGGTCGGGCTGGCGCAGCAGGCCGCTGCCGCCGCCCTTGCGGGCGATCTTGCGCACCGGACAGCCCATGTTGGTGTCGATCAGCCCGGCCCCGGAGGCCTCGGCCCGGCGGGCCGCCTCGGCCATGGCGTCGGGCCGGTGGTCGAACAGCTGCACCCCGACGGGGCCGGGGTCCTGGTGGAGGGCGGCCATCTTGGCGCCGCCGTGGCCCAGCTCCAGGGCCGTGGCATTCACCATCTCCGTGAACAGGAGGGCCTCGGGGGCCCAGCGGCGCACCAGGGCGCGGAAGATGCCGTCGCTCACCCCCGCCAGGGGCGACTGCAGCACCCGGCAGGTGAGCAGCCTGTCGGTGCCGTTGCCGGCCAGGCGGAGGGGGCCGGTGGGGCAGGGGTGGCCGGTGGGAGTGGGCATGCTGGGATCAGTCTCGGATGCTCAACGCCGCTTGGCCGCTGCCGCCACCCCCGCCCCGGAACCCTTCCCCCTCAGCCGCGCCCTGCTGGAGGCGGTGCTGGACGACCGCACCAGCGATCACTTCGTCTGCAAGCTGATCTGGCCGCGGCTGGGCTATCGCCCCGACGCCGATGGCCTCTGGCAGGCCGGACCCGACACCCCGCCCGCCTGGGCCGAGGCCTTCCCCCGGGCGCCGGAGCTGATCGCCGAGCGGCCGGCGAGCGTGCGGCTCACCCGCTCGATCCCCCCCGAGCACAAGCAGTTGCTCAAGCAGCAGCTGGGCTTCGCCGGCTATCGCATCGGCGGCCTCTACCCCCGCCGCACCCGGCGGGCCACGGCGGTGAACTGGCTGCTGGCCCACCTGGCCGAGCGGCGCGAACCTCTGCCCGAGGAAGGCCCCCTGCCGCCGCTCCTGGACCCGCCCAGCGATCCGGTGGCCGGCCACCCGGGGGATCCGCCGGTGGGTTGAGCCGACGGTCCCTCTGTAGGGTCTATGTAACGCATCCGTCGTAAGGAATAAGTCAGATTGGCGCTCCCCGTCGTCGCCGTGATCGGACGCCCCAACGTGGGCAAGTCCACCCTGGTCAACAGGCTCTGCCGCAGCCGTGAGGCCATCGTTCACGACAAGCCCGGTGTGACCCGGGACCGCACCTACCAGGAGGGCTTCTGGGGTGACCGCATCTTCCGGGTGGTGGACACCGGCGGCCTGGTGTTCGACGACGACAGCGAATTCCTGCCCGAGATCCGGGAGCAGGCCAACCTGGCCCTGGCCGAGGCTTCGGTGGCCGTCGTGATCGTGGACGGCCAGCAGGGGGTCACCGCCGCCGACGAATCCATCGCCGAATGGCTCCGGGGCCACAACGTCCCCGTGCTGCTGGGGGTGAACAAGTGCGAGTCCCCCGACCAGGGCCTGGCCATGGCGGCCGACTTCTGGGGCCTCGGCCTGGGCGAACCCCACCCCATCTCCGCCATCCATGGCGCCGGCACCGGCGACCTGCTCGACCGGGTGATCAGCTTCCTGCCGGCCACCACCGAGACGGAGGGGCCCGAGCCGATCCAGCTGGCGATCATCGGCCGCCCCAACGTGGGCAAGTCGAGCCTGCTCAATGCCATCTGCGGCGAGAACCGGGCCATCGTCAGCCCGATCCGCGGCACCACCCGCGACACCATCGACACCACCCTGGAACGGGAGGGGCTCACCTGGAAGCTGCTTGACACCGCCGGTATCCGGCGCCGCCGCAGTGTCGACTACGGCCCGGAGTACTTCGGCATCACCCGCAGCTTCAAGGCAATCGAGCGCAGCGATGTCTGTGTGCTGGTGATCGATGCCCTCGACGGCGTCACCGAGCAGGACCAGCGCCTGGCGGGCCGCATCGAGGAGGACGGCCGCGCCTGTGCGGTGGTCGTCAACAAGTGGGACGCCATCGACAAGGACAGCCACACCATGAGCGCCATGGAGAAGGAGCTGCGCGCCAAGCTCTACTTCCTTGACTGGGCGCCGATGCTGTTCACCTCCGCCCTCACCGGCCAGCGGGTGGAGAGCATCTTCGCCATCGCCGCGGTGGCGGTGGAGCAGCACCGCCGCCGGGTGAGCACCTCGGTGGTGAACGAGGTGCTGCAGGAGGCCCTGCGCTGGCGATCGCCCCCCACCACCCGCGGCGGCCGCCAGGGCCGGCTCTACTACGGCACCCAGGTGGCGACCCGCCCCCCCAGCTTCACCTTGTTCGTCAACGATCCCAAGCTGTTCGGCGACACCTACCGCCGCTACGTCGAGCGCCAGATCCGCGAGGCCCTGGGCTTTGAGGGATCACCGGTGCGTCTGTTCTGGCGCGGCAAGCAGCAGCGCGATGCCGAGAAGGAGCAGGCCCGCCAGCAGAGCCGGGGCGGCTGAGGTCGATGGTGGGGGGCCTGGCCTGAATGGACTGGTTGCGGCAACTGCCGATCGGGCAGTACGTCGATGACGGCGAGGCCGGCCGCGAGGGTGGTGGCAGCTGGCTGAAGCGGCTCGACCCGCGGGTGACGCTGGTCTGGACGGTGGCGTTCCTGGTGACGCCGATCCTGGCTGGTCCGCTCTGGCGTCTGGCCCTGGTGGGTCTGCTGTTGCTGATCACCGCCGTCAGCGGCCTGCCCTGGCGCCTCTGGCGGCAGAGTTTGCCGCTGCTGATCGCCCTGGCGCTGCTGGTGGGGCTGCTGAGTGCCCTGTTGCCGGCCGCCGGAGGGGTGCCAGTCAGCCTCCAGCGTCCCCCCGGCGAGTTGCGGCTTGTCCCGGGCCCTCCTGGTGCCCCACCCCCGTCGCGGGCTGGCCTGTCCTGGGAGCTGGTGCGCTGGGGCCCCGTGATGGCCGGTCCCCTGGAGCTGGGGCCCCTGGTGGTGACCCGCCGCTCCGCCGAACTCGGCATCAACGGCGCCACCCTGCTGTTCACCGTCATCCACAGCGCCAATCTGCTGTTGCTCTCCACCCCGCCCGAAGAGCTGGTCTGGACCATCGCCTGGTGGTTGGCTCCCCTCAAGGCGCTGGGCTGGCCCGTGGAGCGCCTGGGCTTCACCCTGCTGTTGTCCCTGCGCTTTCTGCCCCTGGTGCAGGAGGAGCTGCAGAACCTGCTGCGCTCGATCGCCACCCGGGCGGTGAGCCTGCGCCGGCTGGGCTGGAAGGCCAGCCTCGGGCTGGTGCTGGCCGTGGGGGAGCGGCTGCTGGCCAACGTGCTGCTGCGCTCCGAGCAGGGGGCCGAAGCCCTGATGGCACGGGGCGGGATGTGGCTCCCTCCCGACCGCCTGCACCAGCCGGCGGCCACCCCCACCGGCGCCAGCCTGGCGGCGGCGCTGGCCCTGGTGCTGCTGCTGGCGCTGCGCTGGAAAGTCGGTGCCCTTTAATGGCCCCAGCCTGCAGGGAGACGTGAGCACGGAGCGCTATCTGAACCACCCCACCTTCGGGATGCTCTATCGGGTAGCGCCGGTGGCCGAGAGCCGCGATCTCTATGCCACCCTCTACGCCCAGCGCATCTTCTTCCTCGTGACACTCCAGGAGCGGGGTGCCCATTTCGAGGTGATCCCCCTGATGGATGCCCGCCACTTCGCCGAGCAGAACCTGGCCCGCTGCCGCCGTGATGGTCCCGAGGTCCAGGCCCGCTGGCGCCAGCTCTTCGACCAGACCTTCATCTGATGGCGGAGGCGTCGCCGGAGGCGGCTGAATGGGTTGGCTCCAGCCTGGAGCAGAGGCTGCAGGCCTTCAGGGCGGCGCTGCCCGTCACCACCAGGCTTCTGGCGGTGTCGAAGGGCCATCCGGCTGATCTGGTGCGTCAGGCGGCGGCCCTGGGCCAGCGAAGCTTCGGGGAGAGCCGGTTGCAGGAGGCCATCGCCAAGCAGGAGGCCCTGGCCCACCTGCCTGATCTCGACTGGCATTTCATCGGCCGGCTGCAGGCCAACAAGGCCCGCGCCGTGCTGCGCCGCTTCGGCACGATCCATTCGGTCGACAGCCTGGAGCTGGCCCAGCGGCTGCAGCGGATCGCGGCCGAGGAAGGGTTGACCCCGGGGATCCTGCTGCAGGTGAAGTTCCGCCCGGACCCGGCCAAGACCGGTTTCGACCCCGCCGAGGTGCGCGCCCTGGGGGACGACCTGGAGCGCCTGCAGCCCCTGCGTTGTCTTGGACTGATGACCATCGCCCCGTTGGGATTCACCCCGGAGGCCCGCCTGGCGCTGTTCCGGGACTGCCGCTCACTGGCCGATGCCCTGGGGCTCCACGACTGCTCGATGGGGATGAGCGGCGACTGGCGTGAGGCCGTGGCGGCCGGCAGCACCTGGGTGCGCCTCGGCAGTGTTCTGTTCGGAAGTCGCCGAATCCAGCCATGAAAGGGCGTTCGGATCTTGCCGGCACGGATGTGGGACGCTATTCAAGGCCAAGCATCCTTCCCGAGGTCGACTCCGTGTCGTTGTTCTCCCGCCTGCGTGCCGTCGTCTCCGGTGACGACTATCTCGATGGCGACTTCGACGACGAACTCGACTACGACCCCGGTGATACCACCACCAGCTCCAGCGCCGCTTCCACGGCCACCAGAAACCCCGGAGCCCTGGCTCTGAGCACGGATTTCTCCACCGACGATCCCTTTGCCGGAACCAACGTCATCGGCATGCCTGGGATCACCAGTGCCGTGGCCGAGGTGTGTCTGATGGAACCGCGCAGCTTCGACGAAATGCCCCGGGCGATTCAGGCCCTGAGGGAGCGCAAGACCGTCATCCTCAATCTCACGATGATGGAGCCGGATCAGGCACAGCGCGCGGTTGATTTCGTGGCCGGTGGCACCTTCGCCATCGACGGTCACCAGGAACGGGTGGGCGAAAGCATCTTCCTGTTCGCCCCCAGCTGTGTCACGGTCACCACCGCCGGTGGTGAGGATGCGGCCTCCCCCACCGTGGTCTCCGGGCGCACCGGCCCTGTCGACGACCAGCAGGACGCCGCTCCCAGCCCCGCCTGGGGCCGTTCGGATGCCATGGTCTGAGACCTTCGGGGTGGTGGGCCTGGGCCGGATGGCCCGGGCCCTGCTCCTGCCCCTGCTGGACAGCGGTCTGGTCGACCGTTCCGATGTGCGGGCGGCGGTGGCCACGGAGGCCTCCGCCCTGAAGCTGACAGGCGAACTCGGCGTCCAGGTGTCCACCGACGCGGCCCAGGCATGGTCGGCTCCTGTGGTCCTGCTGGCGGTCAAACCCCAGCAGATCGAAGCGGTGGCCCCCGCAGCGGCGGCGGCCCTGGCGGCTGTTCAGGCGACGAGCGAGGCGACCGCACCCAGCCACGAGCCCCTGCTGATCTCGGTGCTGGCGGGGGTGCCGCTGCGGCGCCTTCAAGCCCTGTTCCCAGGGCGGGCCTGCGTGCGGGCCGTTCCCAACACCCCGGCCCTGGTGCGGTCTGGCCTCACCGGTCTGAGCTGGGGTGAGGGGGTCGGCGAGGCCCGGCGCCAGGACGTCCGCCAGCTGTTCGTCCAGGTGGGGGAGGTGCTCGAGCTGCCTGAGCCCCAGCTCGACCCCTTTCTGGCCCTCACCTCCTCGGGCCCGGCCTTCCTGGCCCTGGTGGCCGAATCCATGGCCGACGGGGCGGTGGCGGCGGGCCTCCCCCGGCCCCTGGCCAGTCACCTGGCCCACCGCACGATGGCGGGCACGGCGGCCCTGCTGCAGGGCCAGGAGCTGCACCCCGGTGAGCTCAAGGACATGGTGACCAGCCCCGCCGGCACCACGGCCGCCGGTCTGCGGGAGCTGGAGCGGGCCGGCCTGCGTTCGGCCCTGATCGAAGCGGTGCTGGCCGCGGCGGAGCGCAGCCGCCAGCTGGCCTGAGTCCTTTCAGGGCGCCACTGCACCCCATCCCGTTCAGTTGCGGCCGGCCCCCAGCCTCGGCTCGGTGCCGGCCATCAGCCGCTGCAGGTTGCTGCGGTGCCGCCAGAGCACCAGCGCCGTGGTGAGCAGGGCCAGGCTCAGGTAGGCCGGCCGCAGGCCGGAGTCACCGAAGGAGCCCAGCATCAGCAAGGGCAGGGACAGGGCCGCCACCACGCTGGAGAGCGACACGATCCGGCTGAGGCTCAAGGTGGTGAGAAAAATGCCGAAACAGGCCAGCCCCACGGGCCAGGTCAGTCCCAGCAGCATGCCAAGGCCGGTGGCCACCGCCTTGCCGCCTTTCCAGCCCAGCCACACCGGCCAGATGTGGCCCGCCAGGGCCGCCAGGCCCGCCGCCACCACCCCCCAGTCGCTGGCGGTGCTGAAGTCCCCGAGGGGTTGCAGCACCGCCTTGGCCAGCAGCACGGCGACGGTGCCCTTGAGCACGTCGAGCAGGAACACCGCCAGTGCCGGACCTTTGCCCAGCACCCGCAGCACGTTGGTGGCACCGGTGGAGCCGGAGCCCTCCTGGCGCAGGTCGATGCCGGCGAGCCAGCGGCCAGCCAGCCAGCCGAAGGGAATCGAGCCCAGCAGGTAGCCCGCCGGCAGCAGCAGCAGATCGGGAAGGAAGGCCATGGGAGAAGGAAGGGAGGGTCAGTAGAGATCGGCTTCGGCGTCGATCTCACCGGGACCGGCCGCGAAGGCCAGCCACAGGGGGAACTGAAGGATGGGGATCTCGATCACCTGCTCCGCCGCATCGATGACGATGAAGGGCAGCTCGCCCCGTTCTTCGAGCCGGTCGGCCCGCTCGATCAGGGCGTCAGGCCGCTCGAACAGCACGATGCCGCTGGCGGGGCCGAAGTCGTCGCGGCTCAGCCCCAGGCAGTCCTGCAGTCCCCGGCGCCATTCCCCCAGCCGCTCCGGCTGGCTGGCCAGGACCAGGGTCTGGAAGCGCTCACCGTAGAGCTCCCCGAGGATCGCGATCGCCGCCGCCGCCGCCAGGGCGTTGCGGCTGCGGCTGCCGCCACTGGCCTGGGCTCCCCGCCCCCCCTGGGAGAGGAACCAATCCTCCAACCTGGTGGCGGCTGACGGCTCCAGGGTGCGGCGCAGCTTCCAGGGATCGGCGTAGAAATCCGGCTGGCCGCCGAACTGCTCCAACCGTTCCTTGATCAGGTCCGCATCGTCGCTGAACAGGCCGGAGGCGGCGGGGGCGACGGCGGGCTCCCGGGCGACGCCGGTCTCCAGGCTGCCCGTGGCCTGATCGAGGGGGGAGGGCTGCACCACCAGAGGCTGGACCACCAGCTCCATCTGCTCGGCCGCGGCGGCCAGATCCTGCAGGGCCCCCACCAGGTACTCCTGGAAGCCCTTGAGCCGCCGGGCGATGGCATCCGACTGGCCGGCGAAGCTGACGGCGATCTCCCTGTTGATCTGCTCCCGGCGGGCCTCCAGCTGGGCGATGTCCCCCAGGAGTTCGTCGCGGCGCTGCCGCAGTTCCGTCAGGGCCAGGTCAAGCAGCCCGCCTTCACCGGTGTCGGCCTCCTGGGGCGGGGTGTTGGCGGGCTCGGTGGCGGGTGGTTCGGGTCGGTCGCTCATGGCAGGCAGGCAAGCAAGGCAGCGGGGAACTCAGGCGGGATGGCGGGGAGCGGGGGTGGTGGGCAGGCGGTGCTCCAGCTGCTCCCGCAGCGCCGTGGCATCGAACAGCATCGGCAACAGGTGGATGCTGTTCTCCTCCCGGAAATAGAACAGCACCGGCAGGGCCGGCCACCAGACCCGCCAGCCGATCCAGGTGTCGTAGGGAAAGCGGCGGATCACGGTGTCGCGGCGGGCCACCAGCAGGGCCTCCGGCGCGAAGCGCAACCGCAGCAGGGCCGTCTGCAGCAGCAGGAACAGCCCCATCACAGCCGTCCCCAGGGCCAGCCAGCCAGCACCATCCCAGAGGGGGCGCAGCCCCAGGCAGGCGCCCGCCAGGAGCAGAAGGCCGAGCGGCACCCAGAAGCGGGGCCGGAGCACCACCTCATCAGCAGCGGTGTCTGCGGGAGAGGGGGGGGGCGAGGCGGGGGTGGTGGTCATTGGCCGAAGAGCAACTGGGTGAGCAGCACGTCCACCAGGGCGACGCTGACGAGAATCATGACCACGGCGCCGGTGGTGCTGGCGCCCACCTCCTTGGGCCCGCCGCGGGTGGTGAGACCCCAGCCGCAGGCGATGACGGCGATCATCAGACCGAACACCACGGCCTTGAGAAGCATCGAGGGCAGGTCGTCGGGCTCCATCCAGACCCGCACCGAGTTCCAGAAGACGGTGGGCGGAATGCTGTACAGCAGCGTGCTGCTCACCTGGCCCGACCAGATGGCCATCCAGAAGAACAGCAGGCACTGCACCGGCGCCATCACCACCATGGCCAGCACCCGTGGCACCACCAGATACTGCACCGGGTCGGTGCGCAGCATCGTGATGGCGTCGATCTGCTCCGTGACCTTCATGGTGCCCAGCTGGGCGGCATAGGCCGTGGCCACCTTGCCGGTGAGCAGGGTGGCGGTGAGCAGCGGCGCGATCTCCCGGGAGAGGCCCAGGGCCAGCAGCCCCCCGACGGCCGAGCTGGCCCCCTGCTTGGAGAGTTCCGCCGCCACCTGGATGTTGAACACCGTGCCGGCCGCCAGGGCCGTGATCAGCACGATCAGGAAGCTGCCTGGCCCGGCCTCCAGCAGTTCCTGGACCAGATCCACCATGCCGATGCGGCCGCGGGCGATGGCGCTCACGGCCTGTCCGCCGATCATCAGGCTGGATCCCAGTCGCTGCAGCCAGCGCGGCGCCTTCATGGCACGGAGGCGGGCAGGGCCTCCGGGTGGGGCCCCCGTTCCGGCCAGCGGCGCATCACCACCAGGCCCAGAACCACCAGCAGCGCCGGGATCAGGCCCATGCACATCCGGATCGCCAGCAGGGCGCTGTCGGGTTGCAGGATGCCCTTGGCCGCCTGGTAGCCGCTGAGGCTCATCAGATTGCCGAAGAAGAACAGGGCCAGGCTGATGCAGATCTTCTGGGTGAACACCATCCAGGCGCTGTAGAGGCCGGCGGGCTTCTCCGGATCGGCATCGATGGCATCCGGCAGCAGGGCCCAGGGAATCAGGTAGGCGGTGGAGGCCCCCAGTCCCACGATCAGGATCGTGACGACCAGAGCGCAGAGCCGCAGCAGGTTCCCGGCCGAGGCGGTGGGGCCGATGGCGGCATCGAGGGGCACCAGCAGCATCGCCATCACACAGGCGGCGATCCACAGGGTGGTGCCCCAGTGCAGGGCCGTGAGGCGACCGCGGTGACGGGCGACGGCGGTCCAGAGCTGGAGCCCCACCAGGGTGCTGACCTGGAAAGGCAGCAGGATCCAGTTGCTCCAGCCTTCCGGCAGCCGCATCACCACCGGCAGGTAGATCAGCGCCGCCGTCTGCATGATCTGCAGGGCGCACCAGAGCAGCAGGTACAACCCCAGCACCATCTGGAACCGCCCGTTGCTGCCCACCCGGGCCAGGAGCCGCCGTGTGGTGCCCCGTTGGCTGGCGGGTCGCTGGCAGTGCCGCGCTGCCGGGGCGATGCCCCAGCCGCAGAGCAGGGTGGAGCAGGTGATCAGCAGCCCAGAGAAGATCCCCACCTGCAGGTAGCTGTCGGGGTTCTGGTGATCCTTCAGCAGCAGGCCCCCCAGCACGATGCCCACCAGGCCGGCGATGATCGAGCCGGTGAAGCGGGCGCTGTTGAGCCGGGTGCGCAGGTTGACGCTCGTGGTGAGTTCGGCGGCCAGGGCCGAGTAGGGAAGGTTGACGCAGGTGTAGAGGCTGTTGGCCACCATGGAGATGGCCACAAACACGGCGAACCGCACCCAGAGCCCTCCCGGTGGCAGCCACCACATCAGGGCCATGGCGAAGCCGAGTGGAACGGCGCTGCCGAGGATCCAGGGCAGTCGGGGCCCCCAGGGCGAGCGGGTCTTGTCGCTCAGCCAGCCCACGATCGGGTCGTTGATGGCATCCCAGAGCCGGGCCGTCATCAGCACCAGGCCGGCCATCCAGGCCGGCAGGCCCGCCGCCGAGGTGTAGAAGATGAACAGATAAAAGCCGATCAGGGAGGCGGCCATCCCCGTACCGGCATCCCCCATGCCGTAGGCGAGCAGCACCCGGCGGCGCTCACCGGCTGGCAGGTCCGCCGTGTCCACCACACACGCTGGTAAGTCCGGCGCTGTCGGCGGCGGGGTGGACGGCGTGGGGGAGGTCAAACCTGGAGGCTCTCCTGTGGGGGTCGTCCGGTGTCGGTGATCCAGCCTTGGGAGGCCGGTGCAGGTCATAATGCTGCAGCCGGTTCCGGCGAACCAGCTCCAGTACCTATGTACTGCCGCGGGCGTAGTTTAGTGGTAAAACCTCAGCCTTCCAAGCTGATGATGCGGGTTCGATTCCCGCCGCCCGCTTTCTTTTTTCCCGTAGCGGGCTTCGCCCGGGGGGGCGTTTCCACCAGGGTTTCCTCAAGCAGGGGCTTGGCCACCAGCAGCATCAGACTGCGGCTCTCCAGGGGGGCCGTGGACGGAAGCCAGGGTTCGGGTGTCGCGGGCAGGTCGTGGTCGCCGGGGATGGCCGTGTCGATGACCCGTCGCCAGCCGGCCGGTTGGGGCGGCAGGGCGAACTGCATCGGCTGGTAGTAGGCGTTCATCCCACACCAGATCAGGGGCCCGATGCTGACGTCGTGGAGGCTCCAGGCCAGGCAGTGGGACCAGCTGGCCCAGTCCGGCTGGCCCAGTTCGAGTCCGTGCCACTCCCGCCAGAGGGGCGGGTTGCCAGCGCCCCTGACCGGCCCACCGGGGGTGGGGGGGAGCTCCTGGTTGAGCACGGGGGCCAGCCGCTGACGCAGCTGGATCAGGCGCCTGAGGAATCGCCGCAGGTCCAGGTCGCCCGCGTCCGGCTGCCAGTGCATCCAGCCCAGGGGGTTGTTCTGGCACCAGGTGTTGTTGTTGCCCCCCTGGCTGCGGCGCACCTCGTCCCCCATCAGCAGCATGGGCACCCCGGGGGCCAGCAGCAGCGAGGCCAGCAGGTTGCGCAGCTGCCTGTCGCGCAGGCTCTGCACCTCCGGGTCGGTGCAGGGGCCCTCCACGCCGTGGTTCCAGCTGTTGTTGTGGTTGTCCCCGTCGCGGTCGTTCTCGCCGTTGGCCAGGTTGTGCTTGCGGTCGAAGCTCACCAGGTCGGCCAGGGTGAAGCCGTCGTGGGCGGTGAGGAAATTGATCGTGCGCCCGACCGGTGACGGCTGACCGTTGAACAGATCCGGGTTACCGGACAGGCGCTGACTCAGGCTCCAGGTGCTGCGGTCGTCCCCCTTCCAGAAGCGGCGCACGTCGTCGCGGAAGCGGCCATTCCAGCTGGCCACCCGCCGGGCGGGGAAGTCGGCGAGCCGGTAGAGGCCGCCGCAGTCCCAGGGCTCGCTCACCACCTTCAGATCGCTGAGGTCAGGATCCGCCTCCATCTCCTCGAACAGGGGGGGGGCATCGAGGGGAGCCAGCGCCTCGCCCCGGGTCAGGGCGATGCCCAGGTCGAAGCGGAAGCCGTCGATGCCCAGTTCCGTGCTCCAGCAGCGCAGGGATTCCAGGATCAGGCGCCGCACCAGGGGGCGATTGGCGGCGATCGTGTTGCCGCAGCCGCTGACGTCGAGGTAATCGCCCTTGGCGGTCTGGTGGTAGTAGAGGGCGTCGCCGAAGCCCCGCCAGCTCAGGGTGGGGCCCTCCTGGTTGCCTTCGCTGGTGTGGTTGTAGACCACATCCAGAATCACCTCCAGGCCAGCCTGGTGGCAGGCGGTCACCAGTTGGCGCACCTCCTGCCGTCCCTGCAACGGGTCGCTGTCGACCAGGTAGGAGGGATGGGGGGCCATCCAGCTCACGGGGCTGTAGCCCCAGTGGTTGAACCGCCCGGCGGGGGCGTCCTGGGGATCGAAGGCCATCACCGGCAGCAGTTCGATCGCCGTCACCCCCATCTCCTGGAGGTAGGGCAGGGTGTCGATCAGCCCCAGCAGGGTTCCCTGGCGCTCCGCCGGCACCGGGCAGCCATTGCCCCGGGTGAAGCCGCCGACGTGCAGCTCATAGATGACACTCTTCTGCCACGGATGGCGCGGACGGGGGGCGGCGTCGAAGTCGAACCGCTCCCGCTCGGTGACCACCCCTTTCAGGCAGGCGGAGGCGTTGGGGACGGCGCCGACGGCGGCGCCCCGCTGGTACCCCTCCCAGCCGGTGATCGCCCTGGCGCACGGGTCGAGCAGCACCTTGGAGGGATTGAAGCCATGGCTGCCGGGCTGGATCGGGCCGAAGACGCGGTAGCCGTAACAGCAACCCAGGCCCAGCCCTTCCACCTCCACATGCCAGTGCTCGCCTGAGCGGTGGCAGGGGTCGAGTTCGATCACCTCCATGGGCTCGCGGGCCTCCCCATCGGCGAAGATCAGCAGCTCGATGCGCGTGGCCAACGGGGCCACCACGGAGAAATTGACGCCCCGGCGCGTGACGGAGGCCCCCAGTGGCCAGGGATGTCCGATCCGGGTCGCCGACAAATCATTGGCCTGGGTTGCCCCCAAGGGTACGTCGGGCCTCCGGATGCTGCCGTCGGGGGTTCAATGGGGCGATGGCCACTGCCGACGCCTCACTGCTGCCATCCGAGGAGGGCCGCCCGCCCCAGCCGGTGAGGCCAGGGCTGTGGCTCTTCGCCCCCAGCCGGGAGAGCCAGGGGGGCAGCGCCTGGCTGCTGGAGGCGGCCGGTGCCGACCTGCTCATCGACTGCCCCGCCTTCACCCGGGCCAACCTGCAGTTCCTGGCGGATCGCCCCCGCCCGTCGTGCCAGGCCTGGATCCTGCTGACAGGCCGCGGCGGCCATGGCCGCTGCCGCCGTCTGCAGCAGGCCCTGGCATGGCCGGTCCTGGTGCAGGAGCAGGAGGCCTATCTCCTGCCCGGTGTGGATCCCCTGCACACCTTTGCCAGCGAGCACCGGCTCGGCCCGGATGTGCGACTGCTCTGGACGCCCGGACCTTCGCCGGGGGCCTGTGTTTTGCACGTCTCTCCAGGGTCCGGCCTGGGCCAGGACGGGTTGTTCTGCGGCCGACTGCTGGTTCCGGTGGCCCCGGCCCGCGTGGCTCCCCTGCGCCAGCGGGGCACCTTTCACTGGGGACGCCAGCTCCAGAGCCTGGAACGCCTGCGCCGGTGGCTGCCGGCCGGGTCCCCTGACTGGATCGCCAGCGGCGCCGGGCTGGGGGCCCTGAGGGGGGCGAAGCTGGTGGAGCAGGGGGCCTCCCTGCTGCGCGACCTTGATCTGGCGGCCCTGGCCTCCAGCCCCCCTGCGGACCCATGACCCCCAAACCGCTGTCATGAGTGGACTTTTCTGGTTGCGGCCCCGCCACAAGACCCATACGATTGGCGCGCTGAGCGCATCGGGCGGTCGGGGACTTCCGATTCGCCTCCACCACTCGACGTCCCGAACCCCGCCATCGCCACCTCATCCGGAGGCTTACCCAGAACCATGAACAAAGCTGATCTCGTCAACATCGTGGCTGCCCGCACGGAGCTCACCAAGACCGACGTCTCCCTTGTGGTCGATGCCGCCATCGAAACCATCGTGGACTCGGTGGTCGAAGGAAAGAAGGTCTCCATCCTCGGTTTCGGCTCCTTTGAGCCCCGGGAGCGTTCGGCCCGCCAGGGTCTGAATCCCAAGACCGGCGAGAAGATCAAGATCCCCGCCAAACGTGTGCCCGCCTTCACCGCAGGCAAGCTTTTCAAGGACAAGGTTCAGGGCTGATCCGCACCAGGAGCCGTTTCGCCATGCCAGCGGCCGCCGGGGCTCCGGCACCGGCGCTTCGGCTTCCCCTGCATCTCCAGGCACAGCTCGCCCAGGGAGTGGTGCGTCGACGCCAGGGTTACCGGACCCGCTTCGCCCCCTCCCCCACCGGCCCGCTGCACCGGGGCAATCTCCGCACCGCCTTGCTCAGCTGGCTTGACGCCCGGCTCAGGGGTGGGGAGTGGTTGCTCCGCATCGACGATCTCGACGCACCCCGCAACCGGCCAGGAGCCGAGGCTGCGATCCTCGACGACCTCCGCTGGCTCGGCCTCGGCTGGGACGGTCCGGTGGTGCGTCAGAGCGCCCATCGCGGCCTCTACGCCACCGTTCTGTCGGCCCTGCGCCAGGCCGGCCACCTCTACCCCTGCCGCTGCAGCCGCAGGCTGCTGGCCGATGTTTCGGCGCCCCATGGGGCCCTGGCGGTCTACCCGGGGTACTGCCGGGATCGGCCGCCCTCGTGGGGGCCCCAGGACGGTCGCCTGCCCAGCTGGCGACTGCGCCTGGAGCCGGGCGTGCTGCGCTGGCAGGAGCGCGGCCGCGCCTGCGGACACCAGGACGGCCCCACCGCTGTGGGGGACGTGGTGCTGCGGCGGGCCGATGGCGTGGTGGCCTACCACCTGGCCACCGCCGTCGACGAGTTGCTGATGGGGATCAGCGAGGTTGTGCGAGGGGATGATCTCTGGCCCTCCACCGGGGCCCAGGTGGCGGTGATGGCCGCCCTCGGCGCCTCTCCACCGTCCTATGCCCACGTGCCCCTCTGGCGGGACGCCAGGGGGGAGCGGCTGAGCAAGCGGGAGGGGGCTGAGGGGTTGGCCGGTCTTCGTAGGCGCGGCCTGGATGCCCCAGCCGTGATCGGCTGCCTGGCGTCCAGCCTGGGACTGGTGCCAGCGGGCAGCCGTCTCAGTGCCGGGGAGCTGGCGGCCGGGCTGTCCCCGGAAACCCTGGACGCCTGCTTGCACCCGGAGGGGGCCAAGGGGAAAAAAGTTTAAGGAAAGTTTCGGGATTCAAGGGGTCTGGCTCGGCCACAGTGAGGAGATCAGAACAATCCCTCGCCAGCCGGCCATGCCCCTCCAGGTTCCCTCCACCGATTCGAGGAGCCATCCCCCTGCACCGTGCCGATGTCCCCAGTGCGGCGGCAGCGGACTGCTGAGGATTGATGATCAGCGCTACCGCACTTGCCTGGATTGCCTGGGCCAGGGGCACTCCCGCGCCATGGGGGGTGATGAACTGTTCTTCCGGATCGTCAACGCGAGGTCCGCTTCCGCCGCCAGATGAAGAAAGCGGTGGTGGCCACCACCGCCGCCAGCGGCGCCGCCGTGAGCAGCAGCAGGATCACGGCGGTCCAGTCGGTGTACATGGGTGCGTGTGTTGGAGCGGTGCCATCATCCCAGCAGATGCTCCCCGGCGATGGCCAACCAACAGCAACCCCACCAGGCTTCCCGGATGTCCCTGGTCCTTCGTCGTCTCGCGCTGGCAGGCGTCCTGACGTGTTCTCTGTTGGGGGCAGAGGTAAAGGTTCTGGCGAACGTGCAGTTCGAGAATTGCGTCACCGCTGCCGATGGCTCCATCACCTGCGACACGGTGCCGACCGGCAACACCCTGATGAATGATGTCGACGCCCGCTACGGACTTCTCCAGAACGCCAGTCCCGGTTGGAGTGAGTTTGAGCCCTACCAGGGTTACGACGATGACTTCGGCGGCAACGAGACGTGATCAGCTGGCCTCCGCAGCTTGCAACGACATGTGGCGCCACCTCGCGGGAAGCCGTTTTTCTGGTGTAGCTCAGAGGAGCCACCCACGGGGGTTGTGATGCCTGTCTGGGCACCTGAAATCGATCCGGCCCATCCCCCGGCGTGCACCCAGGCCGAGCGCTATGTGCTGCAGCGCCTTTCCGATGGCTCCTACGTCTCCATCCGTCCCGTCGACCAGGGTCTGGGGGATGTGAACGATCCGATGGCGGCCTATCTGTTCCATAGCCATGAGGCGGCCCTGCGCGCCGCCGGTGAGCTCAATCGACTGGGTGGCGACGGTTTCGACGTGGTCAAGGTGGAATGGCCCGTTGCGTTGTGCTGAGCTCATCCAAAGGCCGTGCCGTGACCCTTGCCCAGCAGCAGACGCATCGGCAGCGAGTTCGTCCCTGGCGTGTATCGGCAGTTCGCCTAATGACGTCAGGCCGATAAACCTTTATAGTCAGTCTTGTAAGGTTTTTTTTGGTCCCAATGCTCACCGGATCTGATCTCCTGGCCAAGGTCAAGGAGTTGGGCGATGTCTCGAAATCCGATCTGGTGCGTGGTTGCGGCTACGTCAGCACCAAGAAGGATGGCGCCGAGCGTCTGAATTTCACGGCCTTTTACGAGGCCCTGCTGGAAGCCAAGGGCGTCAGCCTTGGTGAAGGCGGTGGCAAGGGAGGCTCCAAAGGTGGCCGCAAGCTCAGCTATGTGGCCACCGTCCAGGGCAACGGCAACCTTCTGGTGGGCAAGGCCTACACCGCCATGCTCGATCTGCAGCCTGGCGATGAATTCGAGATCAAGCTGGGCCGCAAGCAGATCCGCCTGATTCCTGCGGGATCCACCGAAGACGACGAGTGAGCTGAACCCGCAGACTTGAGGCCATGGCCCTGCCATGGTTTCGGGTCATGCTGCGGGATGGGGTCTTTCCCGTGGCTGACGATCACAGGCCACCAGGAACGCCGTCACCTGGTCCCCCCAGTTCACCACCACGAGCAGGTTGCGGGGAGTTCTGGAAAATCCCTGCTGGGACAGCACGGCGAAGCCGTTGAGATCGTCGTGGCTCACCAGGGGATGTCTCCCCTGGAGGGCCCCCCACGCCCGCAGGAAGCTGTCTCCCTCAAGCGCGTGGCATTGCGCGTAAGCCGCTTCGGTCGCGATTCCCTGGCGCCGCAGCCTCACGAAGGCATCCAGATCCGGCCCCAGGTGGTCGATCCAGCGGCCGAGGTCCCCCACCGTCACCAACCGGCTGCGGTCCGGGCCCGTGGGGGTCAGCAGCAGGGCCGTGGTGGCCAGCGACCAGGTCGCCTCCTCCAGAAGTCGCTCGGCCGCCTCCCTCAGAGCGCCATGGTGGCTCTCCAGCAGCTGCTCGTGGCGTGTCCTGAGATCATCCATGGCCCGAGTATCGCTACCGACCGCGTCCAGACGGAAACCCAGCGCAGATGGCGTCGGATCTGGAACTGGGGCGGGGTGAGCAGAGAAGCCGGTGATCGGATTTGAACCGACGACCTACTGATTACGAACGGGTCAAGGGGCGCTGTGGCTGCAGGCCGTTTCAGCCCCCGTCTGGGTTCTGACTTGTCGTGATCGGTCTTGATCGGCCAGACTGGGCACAGGACTGGGCACGCGTGCCCAGTTTCGTCCCCGCCGTCGCCTCCTCCATGCCCGCTCCGACCCCGCGCTGGCTGACCGGATTCCGCGCCGCTGTGGAGGCCATCGCCGGCCGCGGGTGGTCGGTCAAGGAGAGCAGGGGGAGCATCCGCCTGTCGGTGCGCTACGGCGCCGAGGGCAAGGGGTCGAGCGTCACCCTGCCACTCGAATGGGGTGCCCACAGCGTCGCCGATGCCCTGGACCTGATCGGCCGTCTGCACCGCGCCACCACCATCGGCAACCGATCGCTCCGGGATGCCCTGCGCCTCGAGACGGCACCCGATGCCGCCAACGTCGACAGCCGCGGCCAGTGGGCCCAGCTGGTGGAGGCCTTCCACCACGACCTCAAGACCCACGACCGAATCAAGGAATCCACCTGGACCGACACCTACGGCCGGTTCCTCGCCGCGGCCGTGGCCGAGCTCGAGGGCAGCCGGCCGCCGGCCAACGGCTACGACCTGATCACCCGGGCGCTGTCGCCCTGGGCGGCGATGCCCCGCAGCAGGGTGGTGGCGGTGAACGCCATCTGCCGGTGGCTCGATTTCGGGATCGATCACCATGGCCTCAGCGACAGCTGGCGGGTGAGCGCAAGCTCCCGTAAGCGGCTCAAGGGCAGGGTGGTGCCAGGGGATCGGCGCGAGAAAACCACGCTCACCGACACCGAGATCCTGCAGCTGATCACCAGCGTCAGCAACGAGCCGTGGGCGAACGCCCTCAAGCTGCTGGCGCTCTACGGTCTCCGCCCCGAGGAGCTCAACCACCTGGAGGCGCGCATCGACCCCCGCACCGGCGAGCTCCGGATGTTCTGCCGCTACTCGAAGACCTGCGGCCGTGGCGCGACTCCGCCCCGGTGGTTGTTTCCGGTGCCGCTGCTGGGCGCCGACGGTGAGCCGGTGCTCTGGAACCTGGTGGGCGCCATGGCGATCGGCCAGCTGCCGCTGCCGCCTCTGTCCGACAAGTACGCGGTGGGCACGTTCCTGCGCCGGTCGCCGGCCTGGCAGGAGCTGGTGAACAGCTACAAGGCCCGAGGCCTGTGGGTGCGCCCCTACTCGCTGCGGGACGCCTACGCCACCAGGGCCCACCAGCGCATCGCCAACACCGCGGCGATCTCCACGGCGATGGGCCATTCCTTGAGGGTCCACTCCGACAGCTACATCAGTGCGACGGAGGACACCACCGCCGAGGCGTTCGACGCGATCGGCTGAGCCAGGCCCTAGCCGTTAGGGACGGTTTCACGATCGTCCAGGAGGCCTGCAGCTGGGGAACAGGTCCGTGGTGATCACCACGGTGCAGCTCCACCCATGCCATCCGGCTGCGCATCCCTTCGCCCTGCTGGCCTCTCGGCCAGGTGCGGCGGCATCTCGTGTAAGCCGAAAACGCTATCTAATGCCTATGTGGTTTTACACGAGAACCAGAAGACATTAACTCTCGTGTAAAACGGGGCGAATTGTTTGCCAAAACGTGCAAGGAATAGGCGGTGCAAGAGCGAAAAGGACCGGTATTGTCTGATCAGTTCTCACACCTTCACATGGCAACTTCCACCGCGCTCCGATGGGTCGACACCAACACCATGGCGGACTCGCTGGGCATCAGTGTCGTCACCCTGATGCGTTACCGCAAGCTCGAAGACGAGCGGCAGTTCCTCATCGAGGGGACGCACTTTCGCCGCAGCTCCCCCGCTCCCCGCTCGCCCTGGGTGTGGGATGCCGAGAAGACGCAGAAGGCCTTCGCCGTTGCCAGCCGGGCGGCCAAGGCCTGATCTCCACCAACACGAAAGCCCCCCGCTGTGGGAGGGCTCGCGTCACCGCTGGCAGGGCCGGCAGTTCACTTCTCGCGCTGGGCAGGCGCAGTCACGGCGGCAACCATGACCTTCCATCAATCTAACCCGAAACCTGATTGTTTCCCGCCGGTCGTCATACCTGGGGAGGTTGCCTGATGGTGGCCACTCCCTCGGCAGCTGGTGGCTGGCGCCTGGATCAACTCCCGCCCGATTGGCTTCCGGCTCTGCTGCCGATCGGCACCGACAAGCGCCCTCACGACCCAGCAACGGGGCGTCGTACTGGCTGGCCGGATTGGCCCGCCTTCAGTCCCCAAGCCCTCGACCTGGCGCCCGCCGTGGGGCTGCGGCTGGGGCCGATCAGTGGCGGCACCCTCGCCCTCGATTTCGATGGGCCCGAGTCGAAGGGAACCTGGGTCCGCATCTACGGCAGCCGCGCCCTGCCGAAGTCGATCGCCTGGACCAGCGGCAAGCAGGACCGTCGACAGATCGCGTTCAAGGTGCCGCCCCACCGCTGGGACGAGCTGGAGCTCCGAAAGGCAGCAGAGGGATCACTGGAGTTCCGATGGGCTGGCCAGCAGTCCGTGATCATGGGCGCCCATCCCGAAACCGGCTCCTACCGCTGGGTCGCTGGCTGTGCACCGTGGGAAGTGGAGCTGGCTGAGGCCCCCGCCTGGCTGCTGGATCAGATGCCTCGCAAGGCGGCGCCGGCACCGGCACCGCGCCCGGCGGCCGTGCCTCCTGCCCTGCCTGCCCCAGTTGGTGACCCAGTGCCATTCCGGGAGTTCATCAGCAAGGCCACCACCGACCTGATCGAAACCGGCAGCAGCGAAGGATCCTGCAACGACGACGGACTACGCCTCTCCCTCGAGCTTGTGGCCGTAGAGGCGTGGCTGGCCCAGCAGGGGGCAGCAGCGGACGAAACCGCCCGTGACGCCTACGCCTGTTACCTCAGCCACTGCCCCGACACCATCGGCGGCGCACCCTTCGACACCGCCACCGCCTGGGCCCGGTTCGACGGTGCTGCCGATCGCCAGCCGAGGCCCTCGACACCAGAGGAGAAGCTGCTGCAGCGGCTGGCGTTCCATCGCCGCAAGGCCACACGCCCCACCGACAAGAAGGTGGGGCCGTTGCGATCGCAGCAGCCAGCACAGGCCGCGGCCCTGGACGGGAGTGATGAGCTCCCCTACCTCCCAGCCATCGCCAGGGGGATTCCCGACGGCTGGATCCCCCGCAAAGATGGCCCCCCATCGAGGGCGAAAATCGAGTCGGGCGATCTGTCGGGTCTACTCCGCCGCTACTTCCCGGGGCGTCTCACCTTCAACCTGCTCACCATGGCGGCCGAGGCAAACGGCCAGGAAATCAAGGAAGCGGACGTCGACGACTGCGCCGTTCTCCTCAGTGAGAAGGGTTACAAGGTCACCGATCAGGTGAACTGCGCGGCACTGCTCCGCGTGGCCCGTGAGCATTCCTACGACCCGGTCAAGCAATACCTCGAGGCCGTCGCCGCTGATTCACTGCTTGAGCCTGCAGACCTGGGCGCCGCCGCCGCCACTTACCTGAACGCTTCAGATCCGCTCTACAGCGCCATGCTCCGCGCCTGGCTCATTGGTGCCGTCGCCCGGATCTTCGATCCCGGTTGTCAGATGGATTACTGCCTGGTGTTGCAGTCATCAGTCCAGGGTCTGTTCAAATCAACGTTCTTCAAGACCCTGGCATCGCCCGACTGGTTCACCAGCAGCATCCCTGAAGCCGAGAAGGACTTCCTCCTGAATGTCCACCGCTGCTGGATCTTCGAGCTGGCTGAGTTGGACTCCTACACCAGCAAGCGCGACGCCGGCCGCGTCAAGAACATCATCACCACCACCACCGACTTTCTCCGAGTGCCGTACGGCAAGGCGACGGAACCCAGGCTGCGCCGATCGGTCTTCGCCAGCACCTGCAACCGTGACGACTTCCTGAAGGACGACACCGGATCACGCCGCTTCTGGATCATTCCCATCACAAGAAAGATCTACTGCAATCGCGTTCTGCAAGACCGTGACGCCATCTGGAAAGCCGCGGTCCTCGCCTACCGCTCCGGTGCGCTACCCATGCTCACCGATGAGCAGCAGGCCCACTCCGACGATCTCAACCGGGGCTACGCGGTCCAGGACCCATGGATGGGGATGTTGGTGCGCTGGCTCCGAGGGGAGTCCTTGATGGAACGCCGCGATGGTGATCCGGCTCCCGTCAGCCCTGAGCAGCCCTTCACCACCGCCGAAGCCCTCTACTCCGCTGGCATCAGGCGGCCGTCAGCGATCGGGAGGAGCGATGAAACCAATCTCGGCCCACTGCTCAAGGAGCTCGGCTTCGAGAAGCGCCGCCTATCCAGCGGGCGTGACCGCGCCTATCGGTGGTTCCGCCGTGAGGGCTGATACCTGCCCAACCTGCCCAACCTCTGCCCAACCTTTTGGGGGAAGGTTGGACGGCAAAAACAAAACCAGCGCAACGGGTCTCGGCAACCTGCCTAACCTGCCCAACCTATTTCAGGAAAATCAGAGAAAAGGAGAGGGAGGCAGGAGAACAGGGCGTTTCTACGAAGAGTGCCGAAAAAGGTTGGGACGTTGGGCAGATCCTTCAAACCCCAGCCATGCCAAGCGATTTCGCCGTCCAACCCTCCTGGACGAGGTTGGGCGGATTGAGCGGAAGGTTGGGCGGGGCAAAACCTCATGACCTGATCCGCCCCGCACCACCCCGACAACCACCATCACCAGCACCCATGACGACCATCACCAACAACGACCCCATCGATCAGGCTCTCGCCCTGCTGGAGGAGTTCAACTCGCGGCTCCTGGGCCCTGATGGCGAAGGCCGCATCGCCGAGCTGGACGCCGACGCCATGCACGACTACCTGATGCAGGCGGTCGATCTCCAGGCCACCATCACTCGCCGGTGCTCAGGCAGGAATGCCCGCCTGGCAGAGCTGGCCCTTCGGCACCTGGTCGAGTGGACAGCCGATGAACGCGATCGCCGGAAAGCACTCCTTGAGCAGCTCAACCGCAGCCTGCCCGGGTGACCACCACCAACGTCAGCATCACCACCATCACCGCCATGACCCGCCCCACCCCCTCGAAGACCACCACCCAGCCCCAGCCCATCCCCGCGGCACCGATGACGGCCGCCGATCGCATCGCCCACCGGGAGCGCCTCAGGGCCCTGCCGCCCGGCACCGCCATGGCGATCTGCCAGCCGGGGAAGCCGCTGATCACCGGCCTCCGGTACGTCGCCGCGTACAACAACGTGGACGGCTTGGTGCGGAACAATCACAAGGAGGTGGTGCGCTGCCCCTGGCTGTACCTGCGCGAGGCCATCAACGCCAACGACCTGGGCAAGCTCATCGAGGCCCCCGAGGAGCCCCTGGCAGCACCCGCCGCCGAGCCCCAGGCATGACGCACGCCCCGCGCCTCCGCCCCAGGCCCCAGCGGCCGCCCAGGGCCCGACCGGCGCCTCCGGTGAGCTGGCGGCCGGTGGAGGTGGCGCCACCGCCCGAGCTGGAGCAGCTGGCCGCCATCGCCCGCGAGCTGGCCCGTGCAGGGCTGGTGTGATCGGGAAACTCGGGTGACGGCGGGAGGGAGCTGAGGGACCCCTCCCGCCAGCAGGCGGACAACCTGTCTGGAACGACAGGTACGCAGCGCCCTGGTGTGCCAGCTGGCCTAGCTGCAGCAACGATCCGCCTGTCTCACGACCACCGCTTCGATGCCGTCGCCGGTCGCGTTCTGAGAATCGAGGCCCTGTTCGGCCGTTGGACATGCCCTTGGACATGAGACCCAGGGCCGCCTGTGCCAGCTGGCCAGACCCCGCCGATCAACCCTCTTGCCCGCTGGAGAGTCGAAACCGCGTCATGCGTCACCCGCCTGGCGCCGCAGCAGATCCCGCTGCAACGGTGGCCGCTGCTGCCCGCTCTGGAGCGTCACATCCGGCCCCTGAGGGTTGCGCCCGTCACACCCCGTCACGGCCGTCACCCGGTCTTAATCCAGATCATGACCGTATAGCTGGCCGGTCACGATTAAGACGCTACGGAATACGACAACGGCAACAACACCGGCCAGTGGCGTTTAGACAGACGGGGTCCAATCACGTCCCGATCGTGAGACTCCTACATACGATTCCCCAGGCCGCCAAGGCCCTGGGCTGCAGCCCCCGCCACATCCGCCGGCTGATTGCCGAGGCCGACGCGAACCGCCGCAGCCGCTGGCGCTGGGGCCGTGAGCTGATCGACCTGGCGCCCCTGGGTGCGCAGCGCCGGATGGTGCGCATCAACGTGGCCGCGGTCGTCCCCACCATCGAGGCCCGCCCGTGATCATCACCACCACCACCGCCGCCGAGGCGGACCTGCTGCACCGTCGCCTGCCGGCCCTGCGCCACCTGATCGGCCCGGACGTGACCATCGAGACGCCCGGCCTGCAGGGGCACCGCCTGGAGGCCCTGCTGCAGCCCGCCCAGGCCGTCGCCGATCTGGAGCGGTGCCTGCGGGTGCCCGGCTGATCAGGTGCCGGATCGTGCTGCCATCGCCTTCGCCTGCAGCCGCTCCCTCAGGATCGCCAGCCGGTCCTGGCTGGCCTTGATCGCAAACTCCAGGGTTTCGAGTTCTTCCTCTTCGCTCATTGAGTCGGGGTCCTCATCGTCCTGGGCCTGCTGACTGGCCCCGGTGAAGTTCATCCCATCGGGCCATGCGCGCTCGGCCAATTCTTCACGCTGCCGGCGAAGATCAGCGGCCTGCACCGGAGCAGAGGGCGCACCTGGGGCAGCAGCAGCCGGAGCGGGAGGCATGAACCGATCACTCGGTTTCGCGGCGGGGCGGGCCGCCGGCTGGCCTGTGCGGTAGTCGAGGCGATCAGGCCAGGCGACGGCGCCCAACATGTTCTTGCTCAGGGAGTGAATGTCTTTGGCCATGGGTGAGGAATAACGACATGACGTCATCGTGAGTTTTCCCGGTCGAGTGCGGTATAATTCGCGCAGATCGGAGAGCTGCTGAGCCGGCCCGATCAACCCGAAGCATTTTCATCAATGAACACCCTGCTCTGCGCCCTGGTGGTGCTGCTGGCCATCGTGGCCGGCGTGCTGACCTGGGCCACCGAAACGCCACAGGATCGTGCCCGCCGCTGGCACCGCTCAGGCATCTCCCAGCGGCAGATCGCCCAGCGCCTCGAGGTCTCACGCCATCGCGTCCGCGCCTGGGTGACCGCCTGATCGCGGTGGCTGTGGGCAGGCCATACCCCGTTGAGGCATATTTGCCTCAATGCCGTTGAGCCTGCCTCCGAAGAAACTTGCGGAACAAGCCCCTATGCTCTCTCCGATCATTCCTGGCTATCAAGCCTCCTGGAAGCGGATATGCAAAGCCTTGAGACGTTGAGAAGTTTGATATCGGCACAGCGGGCAGAGATTCAGTTGCGCTGCCAGCGATCGGCTGAACTGAGGGAGAAATTGTCCAATTTGAGAGTGCAGATTGCGCATGGCTCCATTTGGGCCGACCCCACCAAGGAGTGAGATAGTCCGGGCCCAACTGGCACACCCTGCCGGTGAGACGGCCTGGATCGGGCCGTTTGGACAGGATCCTGGACACGAGTCGCAGGTGTCGCGGGTGATTCGGGCCCGGTGAGACAACCGGAAACGGTCTGCAGCTGGACTCACTGGCACAGCCGCCACGGATCATCTGTGTTCCGCGCAGGTTGGCCGGGCCGGGAATCATCGGGCTGCAGCACCGGGAAAACTCACGGTGACGCTGCCCGTCCGCACCCATGCCCGAACTACGAGACCGCGCCACCATCGAGGCCGAGCTCACCGAGCTCAACCGCCGGCTGCACGCCGAAGCCCTCTGGAACGATTCGGCGCACCTGGCCGCCATCGGCCGGTGCTGGGCCGAGCTGAACGCCCTCGGAGTGGAGGGCCCGACCCGATGATCGACTCCGCCATCGCCCCAGGGAGGCGCGCCAACTTGCGCGCCAGGATCGAAGCCGCTGAGACCATTATTGGCAACCAGCGTGAATCGTCGGAGGTCCGCGCCACCGCCGGCCGGGAGCTGGAGCGGGCCCGTGCCGCCCTGGCCGAGCTGGAGGCCCAATGAACGCCACCGCCACCGCCACCGACAAGGAGCAGCGGATCCGCGAGCTGCAGGCCGTGCTCCTCGACCCGACGACCGACCGCCCGACGTGGATGGCGGCCCATCGGATGGTGCAGCGGATCTACCGCGAGGAGCACCTGCGGCGCAGCGTCGCCGCCGCCACCGCTTCGCTGGAGGGGCTGCCGGGCCGACCCAGACATGCGGACCATGGACGGCTACGGCGGCGGCTGGCGGCCGACCTTGCTGAGCTCGCCGTGCTGGAGCGCCAGCTATGACCAGCCCCTCGAGGCCATGGACGCAGACGAAGACGATCAGGGCTCTGCAGCTGCGGGAGGCCGGCAGCACATACCGCTCCATCGCCACGGCGCTGCGAGTGCCCGAGAGCGCCGTCAGGTACCACATCAAACCGGGTGAGCGGGAACGCAGGCTGCGAAACGCCCAGGCCCGGTACGCCCGGATGGCCGCTGCCCTGGGCCCGGTGGCGCCGCGTCAGCCGCTGCCACCTGCCCGTGGCGTGTGGTTCCGGTTGCGTGGCGCGCCACTGGCCCGGCTGGAGCAGCTGGCGGCCTGGCGTGGGCTGGGGATTCATGCCGCCGCCCGCGAGCTGCTGATCGAGGCCCTCGATCGTGACGACCAGGCAGAGTTCACCTGAAGACCATGAAGATCAGATTCACCATCGACTATCGAGGCAAGGCTCGGCAGGCTTCAGAGAAAGCGGCGGCTGCAGTATTTCAAACTCTAAACGCAAGATTTCAAGCCGCATTAGCCAAGCCAGTGTACAGCTGGAATCCCGTAACTACGATCCGCAGCAACGGCCAGGAAGTAGGCAGCCCGCGAAACATCATCGACACCGGCCTGTTGCGGCAGAGCAACAACGGACCGACAATTAATGGACTCCGCGCAGAGTTCAGATGGACAGCACCTTACGCGGCGGCAGTTCATGAAGGTGCGCGATTATCGAATGGAACGCTGTTGCCAGCCCGGCCATGGACCGACGCTGTTTTAGGTACTGAACCGGTCAACGGAATTGAGCCGTATGACTATAAGAAAGCGTTCAAAGATACCTGGCTCAAGGCATTCAACGGTGCGTAGGGTCTCCCCCACAAAGTGTCATCGGGCCGCGCTGACGCTGCGGCAGGTGGCCAGGGCCGGGTATAACGGTGCTCCGCGGCGCTGCTCCGCCTCGAGGCACGTCACGCTGGGGAGGGCCTTCATCTCGGCCAGGGTCTCCTCCATCCGGGCCAGGCTGCCCCGGCTCCTGTAGTCATCGAACGACTCCTGCAGGATCTGCCGCTGGCCGTTGATCCGCTCGATCTCCCTGGCGTAGAGCTCGGCGTCGGGATCCACGGATGGCGCTGGCGCCACCGGCGTGGCGGCCACCACGGGTGGAGGGGCAGGGGCTGGTGCCACTGGTGCCGGTGCAGGTGCTGGCGGAGCTGGTCGTGGCCGGCTGCTGTGGGTCGGCATGAGCCACGGCCACACCGCCGATGCCGGCGATCAGCAGCAGGGGGCGGTCCATCGGTGGAGTAGGCCGGGCGCCCCAGGGTAGAAGCGCCCGGCGGGGCGGCCAGCCGCCGGTGGTGGTACGCGGGGCATGCGGCCGCTGCAACCTGTGGGCTTGCATTCAAAAGGCAAAGGCCCCAGCCGAAGCCAGGGCCTTTGCGAACACCACGCCGAGGTTGCTGTCCCCCAGCGTGGCGGCTTCGGGCAAGCCGAAGACTCCGATCCGATGCCGTGGCAGAGCGGTTACCTGCTAACAATACCAACCCGCTTGTCCCAAGGTCAAATTACGTAAAGCCCAAGGCGGCCTTCACACAGGCTTGAACTGATAGGAAGTCGTCAGGCGGTAGCAGACTCTTGATGTACTCCCTCCCGCCTCCCCTGCGAGGACGATGGTGGGGCCGGTCCAGCCTCCCTAGGGAAACCGTGTAGATCATGTCTCCCTTGACCCACTTGAGTCCTCCATTGAAAGGCCTCGGCATCTCTGGGTTGAGTCGTAACTGGAAGTGATGACTCTCGGGCGGGTGAGGGGCAGTTGTGCTCAATGGCACGACAGTGCAAAGGCCTGTGAAGCGACGAGGCTTTGGAGAAAGCACGATCACCAGCCTCCGCTTGAGCATTTCGGGGGAACGGAGCCCGTCAAAGTCGCAGATCAAAATCTGTCTTTGGTACGGCTGGTACTGGAGAGCCATCGCGGAATTCGGTTCTCAAATCATGCTCAACACAGTCGAAGTGTCAACGAGGCGAGCTTTTCGCCGCCCCAGGCCGTCAAACAGACTGGGGTGACGCCTGCGGCCGGCGATGGCGGGCAGATTGGCCGTGCCGGAGAACTGGGCACGGACTGGGCACGCGGCTTGAGCGGCGTTCCGGTGATCCTTGAGAAGGCTTGCGGTGTCTAAGCCGGTGATCGGATTTGAACCGACGACCTACTGATTACGAATCAGTTGCTCTACCCCTGAGCTACACCGGCATCGGCCAAGAAATTAGCATTCGTCGGATCACCACCAGCGGCACACCATTCCATGGGATCCGACCCGAACAGATCCCTGGATCCGGAGTTGCGCCGGCGCCTCCTGGCGGAAGCCAGGACCCCCTGGCGGGGGCTGCGGCGGGCGTTGTGGTTCGCCCTGGTGGCCTCGGCGGGCCTGGGTCTGGCGACCATGGCCCTACGGGCCTCCGCCGGCTCGGAGGTGGCCTCAGGGGACCTGCTGATCCAGGTGGGCGCCCTCAGCCTCTTCGCTGCGTTGCTATGGTTCGACCGCAACCGGGGGGACGATTGAGGGCTCCTGCAGCTGCAGGGGTTCCGGCAGCAGCAGCGGCAGACCCAGGCAGAGTCGTTGCTGCTCCAGTTCCGCCTGGCTGAGCGGCGGGGTCCCGGACACCGTCTCTGGCTTGCGGCTGAGCAGCCACAGGGACTGGACCAGCTGTTGCCACTGCCAGAGCATCAGGGCCAGCAGCAGGGCCGCCAGCAGCAGGGCCACCAGACGCGGACAGGCGCTGAAGGGGGAAACGGGGGCGGCCACGGCCGCCTGGCGGTCGATCCACCACAGCAGGGGCAGGCCCAGGGCGGCACCGCCGGCCGTGGCCAGCGCCAGGGCCGGGGTGGCCTGGAGGCGGCTGAGCCGGCGCTGCAGCTCGCGTCGGCCCCGCAGGGGGGTCTGCAGCAGCAGCAACGACCAGACGTCGGCGGGGCGACGCACCAGCAGCAGGGCCGGCGCCAGGGCGCCGATCGCCCAGCAGAGAAGCCTTTCCAGCCCCGGCAGGGGGCCGGGGTCGCTGCCGGCGAGCACCAGCAGCAACAGCAGGGCCTCGAGAGGCAGCACCCCGATGGCGATCAGCTGGAGCCAGAGCAGGGGCTCGCTGCGGGGTTTCACGGGATCAGGTGCTGAGGGTCCGGCGCTGGGTGACCAGCTTGAAGGCCTCGACCCGATCCCTCTCCTGCCAGCCGGTGAACCGGTCGCAGCCGATGCCGCACTCGAAGCCGGTGGCCACCTCCTTGACGTCGTCCTTGTTGCGACGCAGAGAATCGAGTTGGGGTTGGTAGACGAGCTCCTTGCCGCGGTGCACGCGGATGCGGCAGTTGCGCTGCAGTTTGCCGTTGGTGACATAGCAACCGGCGACGGCGCTCTTGCCGATGGTGAACACGGCCCGCACCTCCGCTTCGCCCAGGTTCTCCTCCACCAGCTCCGGTTCCAGCAGGCCCTCCATGGCCATCTGGATATCCTCCAGCAGCTTGTAGATGACGTCGTAGTCGCGCACATCGACGCCGGTGGCATCGGCGGCACGCTTGGCACCGGAGGCCATCGAGGTGTTGAAGCCCACGATCACGGCGCCCGAGGCCGCCGCCAGGTCGACGTCCGTTTCGGTGATCTCGCCAGGGGCCGAGAGCAGCACCCGCACCTGAACCTCCTCCTGGGGCAGCTGTTCGAGTGATCCGAGGATCGCCTCCACGCTGCCCTGGACATCGGCCTTGAGGATGAGGTTGAGCTCCTTCAGCTCGCCCTCGCTGGCCTGGCCCGACATCGAGGCCAGGGACACCCTCCTGGAGGCCATCTGCTGGGCCAGGCGGGTGGCTCGGGCCTCGTTGGCCCGGTCGCCCACCACGGCCCGGGCACTCTTTTCGTCGGTGTAGACCTCGAATTCGTCGCCGGCGGTGGGCACTTCGCTGAAGCCGAGGGCCTCCACGGCGCTGGAGGGGCCGGCCTGTTTGACCCGTTTGCCGGTGTCGTCGACCATGGCGCGCACCTTGCCGAGAATCGGACCCGCCGCCAGCACGTCACCGGCCTTGAGGGTGCCGTTCTGGATCAGCAGCGTGGCCACCGGGCCCTTGGCCTTGTCGAGGTGGGCCTCGATCACGGTGCCCCGGGCCATCCGGTCGGGGTTGGCCTGCAGGTCCTCCACTTCGGTGACCAGCAGGATCATCTCCAGCAGCTTGTCGATGTTCTCCCCCTTGATGGCACTCACGGGGACCATCACGGTGGTGCCGCCCCAGTCCTCGGCCACCAGATCCAGGCCGGAGAGCTCCTGCTTGACCCGGTCGGGCTGGGCCCCTTCCTTGTCGATCTTGTTGATCGCCACCACGATCGGCACCTCGGCGGCGCGGGCGTGGCTGATCGCCTCCAGGGTCTGGGGGCGGACGCCGTCATCGGCGGCCACCACCAGCACGGCCACGTCAGTGACCTTGGTGCCGCGGGCCCGCATGGCGGTGAACGCCTCGTGGCCCGGGGTGTCGAGGAAGGTGATCTTGCGGTGCTCGTCGCCGTGGGGCACATCCACCTGGTAGGCACCGATGTGCTGGGTGATGCCGCCGGCCTCGCCGGCCGCCACGCGGGTCTTGCGGATCGCATCGAGCAGGCTCGTCTTGCCGTGGTCGACGTGACCCATCACGGTCACCACCGGGGGCCGGCGGATCAGGTGGGCCAGGTCGCTGTCCTCGATCATCTCCACGGTCTTCTTGGCCGCGGCTTCGATGTCGTCCTGGAGCACGGGCACGCCGAACTCCTCCGACACCGTCTCGATCGTGTTGAGATCGAGGGTCTGGGTGACGGTGGCGATGATCCCCTTGAAGAAGAGGGATTTGATGATCTCGGAGCTCTCCACGCCGAGGCGGTCGGCCAGTTCCTGCACCGTGAGGTTCCCCTCGGGCACGATCAGCATCTCGGGACGCTGGGCCTTGGCCTCGCGGGAGGCCCGCAGCTCCATGGCCCGGCGCCGCTGGCGCTGGCGGGTGGTCTCCTTCTTGCGCTTGCGCACCGCCACGGTGGGCTTGGCCTGGGCGCCGCCGGTGGTGCGGGGCTTGGCCGGCCGGGCCAGGCTGGCCTGGAGCACCAGGGCTTCCTGCTCGCCGGCGTAGCCACCGGTTTCGGCGGTGAGGGCATCATCGTTTTCGCCGATGATGTGGACCTTCTGGCGCTGTTTCTGGGGCGTGCGGCTGCGCAGGGCCTCCAGCTTGGCGCTGTCGTCCCAGTCGGGCCGGCGGGCGCCGGGGGCGCGGGCGCCGGCCGGGGTGGGCGGACGGAAGCCGGGACGTCGGGGGGCCGCCGGCGGGGTGGCGGTGGGGCGCGTCACGCCCTCGGTGTCCCCACCGGCTTCGGTGCTGCCCTCGCTCCGGTCGGGACGGCGTGGTGGCGGGGCGGTGGGACGGCCGGTGGGTTTCTGGAGCTGCATCAGCTCGCCGGGGGCCATCGGCTTGCGCATGCCGGCCGGGATCCCCGGGCGGCCGGGGGCCGCTGGACGCCCCGCCGCTGAGGTGCCGGGACCGGCCGAGTCGCGGCGGATCGGCTTGCCGACCAGTTCGAGCGGGGTGGGGCCGGGCCG
>CALRQM020000031.1:0-33531 GCA_943370335.1 Bordetella parapertussis
TGTTGCCGAAGTTGTACAGCAGGGGGGTGAAGAACGGTGAAACCAGCGTGCCGTTGCTGTTGACCGTCTGGTCGCTGGGGGTCTGGGCGCCGGCACCGATGGTGAGGTACCAGCCCTTGGCGGAATAGACCTCCTTCACCACGGGCTGCGGGTAGGTCTGGGCGATGAGGGTGGCCTCCGGCGCGACCTGGGGAGCCAGGCTTGCGCTGGGGGCCGCCACTGTCGGCGCGGATTCCATGGCTGGAACCGCCGCAGCGGAAATCTCACTGGGGCCGGCTTCAACAAGCCCGGGAAGACTTGCAGACGTTTCCGAAGTCACAGGATTCGTCACTGGCTCGGCGCGTTCGCCCAAAGACCTGACTTCCGCCATCGCGGGACCGCCAAGCAGGAAACCACCCGTTGCGGCGATTCCTACCCCGCGGAGAAACGTCCGATGGAATGTCCTCGAGAAATTCCTTCTGAAATAAGTCATGGGGGGTTGCGCTCCTCTCACTCATTTACAAATAAACCCACACCATGGACGAATTGACAGTCCATGGACAGCATCAGGCCTGGCACAGAGTGGTTAAAAAAAGAAAACTTGCACAAGATTACGTTTCGCTCCTCAGTCCTGTGCCAATGCAGCCTTGAACGTATAATGGACGGAACTTTTTCCGGCCCTGATTGGGGTCACCGCCAGTTTCGGGCGCTACACCCCCAGGCCCGATCGAGTCCGGCGGATCAGTCGATCTCCAGGGAGGCCAGCTGAAGCTCCCTGCCCCGCAGCAGCTCCCGGCTGACGCGTCCGCAGCGCGGACAATCGCAGCAGCCGTCCCGCGCCGGGAACGGCTGACCGCAGGCGGCGCAGAAACACGCCGCGGGCACCGACTCGATCACCAGCCGAGAGCCGGCGGCGATCGTGTCCGCCATCACCACCGTGTGGGCCAGGCGCAGGGCTTCGATCTCCACCCCCGCCAGGCTGCCCACCCGCAGGGTGATGGCGGTGATGCGGCCGGCCCCGTGCAGGGCGGCCTGCTCCAGGGCCTGCTGCCGCACCGCGTCCATCAGGCTGAGTTCATGCATGCGGTGGCACCGCCTCTCCCAACCAGCCCCGCAGCAGCCGGCGCGCCTGGGGCAGCTGGCGCCGCAGCTCCGGGGAGAAGCGATCGCCCCAGGAGAAGTCGAAGGCCGGCACCAACAGCTCGTGGGCCGGCACGCAGCGGTCGAACAGCTGCTCGGCCAGGGCCAGCAGCCGGGTGGGCGCCACCCGGTGCGTGTCCCGCTCCCAGCCCTCGGCGGCCACCAGGGGCCGCAGCAGGCAGTGGCTCCGGGGCGGCGCCAGCCAGGCATCGACGATCAGCAGGCGATCAGCGGCCGCCACCGCCTCGGCCAGTTCCGGGGTGAGCTGGTGGCGCTGCAGGCCCAGGCCCTCCACCAGGTGCCAGCCCACCCCGTCATCGCCGCGCAGGGGGTTGCCGATGCCGATCAGCAGGGCGCCTCCGGTGCCGACGCCGGTGCCGGTCATCCCCGCAGGCGCTCGGCCAGCACCGTGCCATCGGCGGCCAGCAGCTGCAGGCGCAGCGGCATCTGGCCGGCGGCATGGGTGGAGCAGGAGAGACAGGGGTCGAAGCAGCGGATGCCCGCCTCCACCCGGTTGAGCATCGCCTCGGGGATCTCGGCGCCGGCGGGCACCGGATCGGGGATGTACTCCTGGGCGATCTGATGCACGGTGCGGTTCATCGCCAGGTTGTTCTGGCCGGTGGCGATGATCAGGTTGACGCTGGTGAGCAGGCCGTCGTCATCCACCTTGTAATGATGGAAGAGGGTGCCCCGGGGCGCCTCACTCACCCCCACCGCCTCGTTGCGGTTGAGGGAGGCGCGCAGCCGGATGCGGCCATGCATCAGGTCAGGGTCGCGCACCAGGGCCTCGATCGCCTCCAGGCAGGCCACGATCTCCACCAGCCGGGCGTGGTGATAGGCGAAGCTCGAGGTGGCGGGCTGGCCGCTGCGCTGGCGCAGCTCCGCCAGCTCCCGGTCGGCCCAGGGGGTGCCGACGCTGTCGCAGACGTTGAGCCGGGCCAGGGGACCCACCCGGTAGATGCCGTCGGGGTAGCCGAGGGGCTTGTAGTAGGGGAACTTGAGGTAGCTCCAGGGTTCCACCGCCTCGCCGAGGAAATCGGCGTAGTCGTCCTCGCTGAGCTGGTCGGCCACAATCGCCCCGGTGGCGTCCCGGAAGCGGATGCGCCCCTCGATGTGCTCCCAGAGCCCCTGGGGGGTCACCAGGCCCATGAACAGGCTGGGGAAGTCGCCGAAGACCCGCTGCTCCTTCTGCAGGGGGCCATCGAGCAGCTTTTTGTAGAGCTCCAGCGCCAGGGTCACCGTGGCGCGGGCCTCCGGCAGGCGGTCCAGGATCCAGTCCTTCGCCTCCTGGCTCAGGGGGGAGCGCACGCCCCCGGGCACCGCCCAGGCGGAGTGGATCTTGCGGCCGCCCAGCAGCTCCAGGATCTGCTGGCCGAACTGGCGCAGGCGGATGCCGGCCCGGGCCAGGTCGGGGTCGGCGGCCATCAGGCCGAAGACGTTGCGTTTGGCCGGATCGCTTTCCCAGCCCAGCAGGAAATCGGGGCTGCTGAGGTGAAAGAACGAGAGGGCATGCGACTGGGTGAGCTGGGCCAGGTTGAGCAGCCGCCGCAGTTTGTCGGCCGCCGGGGGGATCGAAAGGGCCAGCAGCTTGTCGCCCGTCTTGGCGGCCGCCAGCAGGTGGCTCACCGGGCAGATGCCGCAGATGCGGGCCGTGATCCCGGCCATCTCGGTGAAGGGTCGGCCCTCGCAGAACTTTTCAAAGCCCCGATACTCCACCACGTGGAAGCGGGTGTCGGTGAGGTGGCCGGCCTCATCGAGGTGGAGGGTGATCTTGGCGTGCCCCTCGATGCGGGTCACCGGATCGATGATGACGGTGCGGGTCATGGCGTTGTCCTCATCCGAACCGCAGCATGGCGGACCCTTCCATCGCCGGCCGCTCACCGGCCAGCAGGGGTGCGATCGCCTCGCGGATGCGCTCGGCGGACGGGGGGCAGCCCGGGAGGTAGAGATCCACCGGGATCACCTCATGCAGGGGCAGCACCTTGGGCAGCAGTTCGGGAACGATGCCGGGGGCGAAAGGCAGCTGGCCGGTGGCGTCGGCCAGCTCCAGGTAGCCGCGTTCCAGCACGGCCTTGGCACTGTCGTGGCCGCCATCGAGCAGGTTGCGCAGGCCGGGAACGTTGGCCGTCACGGCGCAGTCACCGAAGGAGATCACCAGGGCGGTGCGCTGGCGCAGCTGCAGGGCCAGTTCCAGGTTGTCGACATTGGCCACCGCCCCCTCCACCAGGGCGATGTCGACGTTCTCGGGGTAGATCTTGACGTCGGTGCCGACCGGCGAGAAGACCACCTCCACCTTCTCGGCCAGATCGAAGAGGAACTCGTCGAGATCCAGAAAGGACATGTGGCAGCCGGAGCAGCCAGCCAGCCAGACGGTGGCGAGGCGGAGCTTGGTGGCGGGCGGGGAGGGGGTCATGGGGTGGGGGGGCACTGGTTGTGCCAGCGGTGCTGTTCGCGGGCGGTGCGCAACAGGGCGGGCAGGCTGGCGTCGGGCTGCTTCTCGGCGGTGGTGTCGCTGTTGCGGAACAGGGCGCCGGTGGGACACACCTCCACGCACTTGCCACAGGAGGTGCAGGCCTGCACCTGGCCCCAGGGTTCATCGAGCCCGGCGACGATGTGGCAGTGGCCGCCGCGGCTGCCGATGTCCCACACATGGGCCCCCTCGATCTCATCGCACACCCGCACGCAACGGGTGCAGAGGATGCAGCGGTTGTGGTCGAGGGTGAACTGGGGGTGGGTGGCATCCACCGACCGCTGGGGGTACTGGTAGGGGAAGCGGGAATGGTCCATGCCCACGGTCACGGCCATGTCCTGCAGCTCGCAGTGGGTGTTGGACACACACACGGCACAGACGTGGTTGCCCTCGGCGAAGATCAGCTCCACCGTCATGCGCCGGTACTCCCTGAGCCGGGGGGTGTGGGTGTGGACCACCATGCCCTCGGCGGCGGCGGTGCTGCAGGCGGGCAGCAGCTTGGTCGATCCCTCCACCTCCACCAGGCACAGCCGGCAGGCGGAGACCGGGGTGAGACCTTCGAGGTGACACAGGGTGGGGACGTTGGCCTCCGCCGCCCGCGTGGCCTCCAGCAGGCTGGCCCCCGCCGGCACCGCCACGTCCTGGCCATTCACCGTGAGAGTGACGACGCTCATCGCTCCACCCCCCCGGCGGCGAGGCAGGTCGCTGGCTCCCGGCAGGCCGCCTCGTATTCGTGGCGGAACCAGCGCAGGGTGCTGAGCACCGGATTGGGGGCCGATTGGCCCAGGCCGCAGAGGCTGGTGACCTTGACCATCTGGCAGAGGGCATCGAGGCGCTCCATGTCGGCCGGGGTGGCCCGGCGTTCCACGAAGCGATCGAGCAGCTGGGCCAGCTGCACGGTGCCGGCGCGGCAGGGGACGCACTTGCCGCAGCTCTCGTTGACACTGAAGCCCATGAAGTGGCGTGCCACCTCCGGCATGGAGGTGGTGGGCCCCATCACCACCATGCCGCCGGAGCCCATCATCGAACCGAGCTCCAGCAGGCTTTCGTAGTCGACGGGGGTGTCGAGCCGCTCCGCAGGGATGCAGCCGCCCGAGGGCCCCCCCGTCTGCACGGCCTTGATCGGCGAGCCATCGGGCACCCCACCACCGATCACCTCCACCACGGTGCGCAGGGGGGTGCCCATGGGCACCTCCACCAGACCGGTGTTGACCACCGCCCCGGAGAGGGCGAACACCTTGGTGCCCTTGCTGTGCGCGGTGCCGATGGCGGCGTACCAGTCGCCGCCCTGGCGCAGGATCGCCGGCACGGCGGTGAAAGTCTCGACGTTGTTGATCAGGGTGGGCGCCCCCCAGAGGCCCGATTGGGCCGGGAAGGGGGGGCGGGGCTGGGGCATGCCCCGCTGACCCTGGATGGAGAGCAGCAGGGCCGTTTCCTCGCCGCAGACGTAGGCGCCGGCCCCCACCCGCACCTCCAGCCGCAGGTTGAAGGTGGTGCCGTGGATGTGGTTACCCAGCAGGTGCCGGCTGCGGGCCTGCTGCAGGGCCAGCCGCAGCCGCTCGATCGCCAGGGGGTATTCCGCCCGCACATAAACGAAGCCCCGCTCGGCGCCGACGGCGTAGGCGGCGATCGCCATCCCCTCGATCAACCGGTGCGGATCGCTCTCCAGCACGCTGCGGTCCATGAAGGCGCCCGGATCCCCCTCATCGGCGTTGCAGACCACATAACGGGGGCCAGGGGGCTGGAGGGCCACCGTGTCCCATTTCAGGCCGGTGGGATAGCCGGCACCGCCCCGACCGCGCAGACCGCTGCGACGCACCTCGTCGCGCACCTGCTCGGGGGTGAGCTCCTGAAGCACGCGCTGCAGCTGGGCGTAGGTCCCGAACGCGATCGCGTCGTCGATGGATTCGGGATTCACCTGCCCGCAACCCTCGAGCACCACGGGCTGCTGCAGGGCGAAGAAGGGAGCCTCCAGATCCAGGCGGTGGGCCGCCAGGGGGTCGCCGCTGCCGGGGGCAGGGCCGGTGGCAAGGCCGGCGGCGATCAGGGCCCCGGCGTGCTCCGGTGCCACGCCGCCGAAGAGTTGGCTAGGGCCAGAGCCGTCGCAGGCCACCAGGGGGCCGCTGCCGCAGAGGCGCAGGCAACCCACCGGCTTGATCGCCAGGGCGGCGGGTTCGAGGCCGGCGGCGGTCCGGGCGTCCTCAAGGGCGGCGCGCAGGGCCTGGCCGCCGGCGGAACGGCAACCGCTGGCATCGCAGCAGCGCAGCTGCGGGGGGACGGGCATGGGGTCAGCCGGAGCGCCTACCGACGTGCTAGCCAGGAAATCGCCGGCGCGCCGTTCAACTCTCCCTGACGAGGCTGCGGGCCATGGTGTCTTCCGTGGCGGGCAGGGGGGTGTTGGCCGGGATGACGCCATTCGCGTAGAGCACCTGGCGGATCTGCTCCAGCAGCGGGGGCAGGTTGTTCTGTCGCGGGTCGAGCAGCTCGTACTGCTCCTGGGGCCCGGGGTACCGGATCCCCCCCAGCACTGCGGTGGTGGCGTCTGGATCGAGGCCCAGAAAGTCGGCCACCTCATGGCGGACGGCGGCCGGGCGTTGCCTCTCCTCCAGCCGCACCGCCTGCCAGCCCTGGACCAGGGCCAGGACGGCATCGGGATGAAGGCGCAGAAGCTCGGGTTCGACCGCGAGCACATCAAGGATCTCGTTGGGGAGCTGCCGGCTGGTGAACAGCGTGTCCAGCGGCAGGGCGCGCCGCAGCCTCTCGCTGCGGGGTGGGTAGCTCACCACCGCCGCCACCGTCCCCTGCCGCAGGGACGACTCCCACGCGGTGGCGGGCAGAAACCGGAGCTGGGAGGGCACCGGAGGTGGCAGGCCCTGGGATTCGAAGGCACGTGCCAGCAGGTAGCGGGAGAGGCTGCTGCGGTCGAGGGCGATCGGCCGGCCGACCAGGCCTTTGAGATCCTTCACGTCCCGGCGGGCCAGCACCTGATCGCCACCGCGGGATTCATCGATGACGTAAACGATCACCGGACAGCGCTCCGGTGCCACCCCGCAGATGGTGACCACATCGATCGCAGTGGTGGCGACCGCCTGGGCTGCCCCCGCGACG
Organism: Bordetella parapertussis; assembly: GCA_943370335.1. Classification (GTDB taxonomy): domain Bacteria; phylum Cyanobacteriota; class Cyanobacteriia; order PCC-6307; family Cyanobiaceae; genus Cyanobium. The sequence goes on from CALRQM020000031.1 coordinate 6,698, forward strand.
TAGGCCTGCATCGCGCGGTCGTTGTCCGCGAAATTGCGAAGATCCAGGCGGAGTCTTCGGGGGTCGTAGTGCTGCCGGTCCTGGGCCAGGGCGAAGTACGCGTAGCCCGGCCAGGGATTCATGGCCAGCACGAACCGGGGTGGCTGGCTTGGGCAGCCGATCAGAAGCGACACCACCAGGGCCGCCAGCGCACCGTTCCAGCGCCGCCAGCCCTTCCGGCGCCTCCCCGGGGGAATGGCGTAGCCAGCGACAGCCCCCATGGGTGGGCCAAAAATGTGAAAAAAGTAGTATGGGTGATCAGATCGAACGGCTTCCATCCCGCCCGGCCCCGCCGCCGCGTTCCCCCTTACTGCCTTCTCCGCCGCCAGATGAGCGCCAGTTCCGGGAGTCGAGTTTCCCGGCGACTGCCGTGCTGGCCATTGGAGTCCTGGGCACCGCCCTGCTGACCTGGAGCAGCCTCAATCACACCATCACGGAGCACCGCAACCGGGAGCAGCCCTCGGCCGATCTCGTCGTTGCCGCCCTCCATCGGAAGCTGGACTACACCGAATCCGTGCTGCGGGGCCTCGTCGGCCTTCAGATGGCCTCCCAGGAGGTGACCCTCGCGGAGCTGCAGCGGTTCGTCGGGTCCCTCGAAAGCGATGGCAGCGCCCTGGAGGGCATCACCACCCTGGGCTTCGCGACGGCCGCCTCCGGACAGGCGCCGATCGGGCTGGTCGCGCCGATGGATCCCGGCAGCCGCGCCCTGCTGGGGTCGGATCTGTGGTCGTGGGTGCAGGGCTCCGGCAAGGAACCCGGCTGGGAGTCTTCACCGCCGGAGGGGTGGCTGCTCCCCGGCCGCCCCCGGCACGGCGAGCCGGGCTTCCTGGTGCAGATCCTGCCCTTCAGCAGCATCCCCGGCACGGCAGCCCCGGGGTCGCCAGCGGCGAGGCGCTGGGCCTTCGCCACCCTGCCGTTGCGGGATGTCGTGCGGGCGGCCCTCAACAACCCGGTGGTCCGGCTGGACGAGCCCGTGGATCTGCAGCTGTACGTCGGCGATCGCGCCGACCCCACAAAGCTTCTCTACGACTCCCGCAACCTCCCTGCGGCCGGCGTGCTGCCCCATGCTCTCTCCCGCAGGATCGACAGCGGGGGGCAGCGGTGGCTGCTGCTGGTGCAGGTCCCCCCGCATGGCCCCGCTGACTGGCTGCCCAGCTGGCTGGCGGTGGTTCTGCTGGGTCTGGCGACCAGCCTGCTGGCCGCCCTGCTGACCCGGGAGCTGCGGCGGCGGCGGCGGCTGGCCGAGCAGGAGGGCCGCAGCCTGGGGGAGCTGCGGAGCCAGCTGGAGGAGAGTCTCCAGTGGCTCCGCCTCCACCGCCGGGCCTGCTCCCTGATCCAGGAGGGGATCGTGGTCACCGACGGCGACGGGGCGATCCTCGCCTGCAACGAGGCCTACGTCGCCATCACCGGCTACCGGGAGGAGGAGCTGGTGGGCCGCAATCCCCGCATCATGAACTCCGGCTACCAGCCGAAGGAGTTCTTCGCCGCCCTGTGGGAGCAGCTGCTCGGCAGTGACCGCTGGGAGGGGGAGATCTGGAACCGCCGCCAGACCGGTGAGGTCTATCCGGCCTGGATGCGGATGGGCGTGGTGCGGGATGGCTCCGGGGCCCCCATCCACTACATCGCCGCCCTGGCCGACCTCACAGTGCTTCGGGAGAAGGATCGGCAGCGGGAGTATCTCGGCTTCCATGACCCCCTGACCCGCCTGCCCAACCTGCAGATGGCCGAACTGCGGCTGGGTCAGCTCTGCCAGCAGGCCCAGCCCCTGGTGGTCATCTGGATCGAACTGGACGGTATCAAGCGCATCGAGGAAAGCTTCGGCCAGGCCAAGGGGGATCGGCTGGTGCAGGTCGCCGTCGATCGGCTGGGGCGCTTCGTGGGGCCCACCGACGTCATGGCCCAGGTCGGCAGGGGCGAGTTCCTGATCGTGCATGCCCTGGAGCCGGCCAACCCCACGGCCCTGGAGACGGCCGACACCCTGATGGCCGCTCTCACCGATCCCATGGCTCCGGGGGGAGTGCTGGAGCTGCCGCTGTCGGCCTGGGCGGGCATCAGCTGCTTCCCCCAGGACTCCAGGGAGCCCGAAACCCTGCTGCGGTTCGCCGCCACGGCCCTCGCTCAGGCCAGACGCAAGGGGCCGCAGGCCGTGCTGCGGTACGCGGCCGAGATGACGGTCCTCAGCCGGCACCGCCTGGCGATCGAAGCCCACCTGCAGCAGGCTGTGGAAGCGGGCCAGCTGGAACTTCTCTACCAGCCCCAGGTGGATGGCCAGGGGACGCTGCTGGGGGCCGAGGCCCTGTTGCGTTGGCGCAGTCCGAAGTTCGGTCCGGTATCCCCCCTGGAGTTCCTCCCCATCGCCGAGTCCAGCGACCTGATCCACAGGATCGGAGAATGGGTGCTGCAGGAGGCCTGCCGCCAGTGGCAGCTGTGGGTGCAGGCCGGTCTCGAGCCCGGACGGCTGGCGGTGAACCTCTCCAACCGCCAGTTCCAGGATTCACGCCAGACCGTGCCGCAACTGGTGCAGGCGTGTCTGAACCGTTCGGGGCTGGAAACCGCCAGGCTGGAGCTGGAAATCACCGAGAGCTGCCTGATGCCGGCTTTCGGTACCCGGGAGCAACTCTTACAACTGAATGACATGGGTGTGGGACTGGCGATCGACGACTTCGGCTCCGGTTTCTCCTCCCTGAGCACCATTCACAGATTTCCGATCCACAAGCTCAAGATCGACCGGTCCTTCGTGGATGGTGTCGACACCAACCCCACCTCCCAGTCGATCATGCGCGCCACCCTGGCGATGGCTGAGGGCCTGGGAGTGAACGTCCTGGCCGAGGGGGTGGAGCGACGCGAGGAACTGGACTTCCTGCTCCGCTGCGGTTGCCCCGCCTTCCAGGGCTATCTGTTCAGCCGTCCCCTGTCCGCCGAGGCGTTGGAGGATCTGCTCCGCAGCGGAGCAAGGCTCGGCCCGGTGGCGGGCGGTGAGCAGGCGGCGGTCCCCCTCCCATGAGAGCCCCCCGCCCCACCATGACGGTGCGCCAGGGACTGCTGCTTGCCCTGCTGGCCGGCCTGGCGTTGCTCGGCAATCTGTGCGCGCTGCCGCTGTTCTTCGGCATCCAGATCCTGCTCGGATCGATCCTTCCCACCCTCGTCCTTCTCTGGCGCCGGGGCTGGTGGAACGTGGCGATCGCCGTTCTGGCCAGCCTCTACACCTGGAAGCTCTGGGGCCACCCCTGGGCCATCGTGATCTTCAGCGCCGAGGCCCTCTGGCAGGCGGTGTTCGTCAATCGCCTCAACGGCCCGCCGGAGAACGACCTCAAGGGCCGGGTCGTCCTGGCCGAGATCGCCTTCTGGCTCCTGGTGGGGACACCGATGGTGTTCTTCTTCTATGGCGTCGTGCTGCAGATCGATCCGGCGAACGTGGCCGTGACGGCCGCCAAGCAGGCGGTCAACGGCCTGGCCAACACGGTAGTGGCCTTCCTCCTGTACGTGTTGCTGCAGGTATGGCGCAACAGAAGGGGACAGGGACTGCTGCCGCTGCGGGGCCTGGTGTTCTCCGTGGTGCTGGCGTCGTTCACGTTGCCGTCGCTGGCCCTCACCTTCCTCTCGGGCAACCTGCTGCAGGGTGCTGCCCAGGAAGGGGTGCTCGACAACCTGCGGAGCGTCGCCGAGGCCGCGGCCCGGATGGATCCCCGCCAGCTCGGAGAGCCCACCCGGGGACTGCCGGCCAGCCACGGCGCGACGGCCTTCCTGCTCATCGACAGGGAGGGCAACCGGATCAGTTCCAATCCTGGACTGTTCCTGCGCCTCGAGAACAAGTTCCTGCCGGCAGCGCAGCAGTGGATCCAGCGGGATGGCCTGCGGATCCTGGTCCCCAGAGGCGAAGGCCCATCCCTCAAGGTGTTGATCCAGGGCTACTGGAGCACGACCCTGAGCTCCGGCCGCCATCGGGTGCAGGTGGTGCAACCCGCCCGACCGGTGGTGCTGAAGCTGCAGGCCCAGAGCACCACCCTGCTCACCGCATCGCTGTGGCTGATGCTGCTGGGGGTCCTGCTCAGCGAGCTGATGGCCACCCTGGTGGAGCGTCAGATGCAGCTGCTGCGCGCCTCGGTGCCGGAGGTCAGCGACGACGGCCCCGGTTTCAGTGGCGGTCCTGAGCCTGACGGGGGTTCCGGCGATGGCAGCGTCATCGCCGAAGTCCAGGGCCTGGTGGGCCGCCTCCACGAGCACCTGCGCAGGGAAGCCCGCCTGAGCCAGGATCTCGCCGCCATGAGCGAGCGGTTCCGGCAGAGCAGCGAGCAACTGCGACGGCTCTCGAGCACCGATCTGCTCACCGGGGCCAGAAACCGCTCCGAGCTGAAACGCAGCCTGCAACGGCTCAGCCAACGGGCTTCCGAGTGCACCGTGCCCCTGTCCTGCCTGGCCTTCGCGGTGCAGGGCCTGCGGCCGATCAACACCGTGCTCGGCCGACAGAAGGGTGATGAGGTGCTGCAGCAGCTGGTCGCCAGCGTGAAGCAGCTGCTGCACGCCAACGACGAACTGTTCCGCATCGGCGGCAGCGAATTCCTTTTGCTGCTCTGGGATCAGCCGCTCGAATCGGCCCGCACCACGGCCGAACAGGTCCGCAGGGTCGTAACCGAGACGGCCCTGCCGGCGGGAAAGGGACCCTCCAGCAGGCTGGCGATGAACGCGGGGGTGAGCCTGCTGGCGGCCAGCGATGACAGCGGCCAGGCCATGCTGTCGCGGGTGGAGCTGGCCCTGAACCAATCCCGCGACCTGGGGAACAATCAGGTGGTGGTGCGCTGAGGCAGGCCGGCGGCCTCCAGCCGGGCATCCAGCTGCTCGGTCTGGTCCACAGGCAGCCGCGTCATCAGCTCCCCATCCACCACCAGCACCGGCGCCTGGCCGCAGGCCCCCAGGCAGCTGACGTGCTGCAGGGCCCAGACGCCATCGCCCGCCGGATCGTCAAGGCGCACCCCCAGCCGCTGCTCGATGCGCGCCGCCACCTGGGCGCCCCCCTTCACGTAACAGGCGGTGCCGAGGCAGACGGCGCAGCGATGGGCCGTGGGGGGCTCCAGCCGGAACAGGTGGTAGAAGCTGGCCACGCCATGGACGCGGCTCAAGGGCAGCCGCATCCCGGTGGCCACATCCCGCAGGGCCTCCGGCGCCAGGTAGCCATGGAGCTCCTGCACCTGGTGCAGCACCTCAATCAGGGCGTCGGCGCGGGCGCCATGGCGGCGGATCACCTGGGCGATGCGCGGGTCGGTGCTGGCCGGGGCCGAAGTGGTCATGCCGTTGTTCTCCCACCGCCCTTTGCTAGCCACAGCCGGGGCCACGGTCAGCAGATACCGCAGGCATGCAGCAGGATTGGCTGCAGCCCGGAGGCTGGTCTCTACCTATACTCGGTCCGATAAGGGCGCCCACGCCATGAATCTCCCGTTTCAGGCTCAGTTAGCGGCCATGGCGTTGAGTTTTGTTTTGTTGTTCCCAACATCAGCCCTGGCGTGCGAAAAGCATAGCAACGGCCATCAGCGCAGCTCCGACAGCAACGCGGAAGCCTCCAACCGATAACTCGCCACCCCCAGGGTGGTGGAATGGGCCCCCTGGTGATTGGTTGTCTCCTTCGTCAGTCCGGATCATTTGACTCCACCCCAACCTCGCTATCGCAAACGATTCGTCGTCTCGGCTGTTGCTCTGATCGGCCTCTTTCTGGTGGATCTGGTTCTTACCAGAACCATGGGAATCACCCTGTTCCAGTACTACTGGATCCCCGTGGTTCTGGCGGCCTCGTTCGCCACGCCGCGCCAGGTGGGCTGGTTCACCAGTCTGGCCATCGTGCTGACCGTCATCTGGTCACTTCAGGCGCCCCGGGTCTCGACGCTGGAACTGATGCTGCGGCTGGTCGGCCTGATCGGCATGGCCTGGGTGACGATGCATCTGGCCCGGGAGCTTCAAGCCAAGGACCGCAGCAATCGGGAGCTCAAGGAGCACTACCAGTTGCTGGCCGAAAACGCCCCGGATGTGGTCCTCAGCAGCGACCGGGACGGACGGATCGCCTGGGTCTCCCCATCGGTGCGCCAGCTGCTCGGCCATGACGCCAGTCAGTTGCAGGGACAGACCATCGAGACACTGCTGCTCGAGGCCGACCGGGGACGGCTGCGGCAGGCCATGGACCAGGTGCGGCAGGGGAGCAGCCCCGGCTGCGACCTTCGCTTCCTGACCGCCGATGGGGGCAGCCGCTGGATCTCGATGGCCCTGCGACCGGTGCTCGGGGCCGATGGAGACGTGCGGGGCCTGGTGGGCAGCTGGCGCGACATCCAGGGGGAGGTGGAGGCGCGCCAGGCGGAGGAGCGCACCAAGGCGGCCCTGGCGGCCTCGGAGGAGCGGCTGCGCCTCACGATGGAGAACGCCTCGACCGGCATCGCCCTGCTCGACGCCCAGGGCCATTTCCTCTCCATCAACCCCACCGGCAGCGGGCTGCTCGACCAGGATCACGTTGGCCTGGAGGGCCTGACCTGGCAGGCGTTCTCACCGGCGGCGGACCAGGCCCGCGAAAGCCTGTTGATGGAGGAGCTCCTGGGCGGCCGGCTCCCTTGCTATCGGCTGCGCAAGCGCATCCTCCAGAAGGCCGGCAGCTCCATCTGGGTGGATTGCAGCGTGTCCTGTTCCCGCCATGCCGACGGCAGCACAGCCTTCGTGATCGCCCAGTTCAATGACGTCACCGAGATGGTGCAGGCGGAAGCCGCCCTGGCCACCTCGGAAGAGCGCTACCGGCTGCTGGCGGAGAACTCCAGCGATGTGGTGCTGCTCATCAAGGACGGGCTGATCAGCTGGATCTCCCCCTCGCTCACCGGCATGCTGGGTTGGCAGCCGAAGGACTGGATCGGCCATCCCCTCGGCCGCTTCATCCCCGCTGACGAGCACCCCGCCCTGGAGCGCGACCTCCACGCCCTGGCCGCCGGCCGCACCGTGGTCAGCCGGCTGCAGGCCCTGGCCCACGACCGCAGCCATCGCTGGGTGGAACTGCATGCCAGCCCCTACCGGGATCTCGATGGACGCCTCAATGGCATCGTCGGCTCGTTCCGGACCGTGGATCAGGAAGTGGCCGCCGAACGGGAACTGGCCCGCCGCGCCTGCACCGACGAACTGACCGGCCTGGTGAACCGTCACGAGGCCCTTGAGCAGATCACCGCCATGGCCGGCCGCGTGCTGCGCCATGGCGACGCCACCGCCGTGCTGTTCTGTGACCTCGACAACTTCAAGGAGATCAATGACACGTTCGGCCACTTACCGGGCGACGAACTGCTCCGGACGGTGGCCACCAGGATCCGCATGGGCCTGCGCAGTGGCGACATGGCTGCCCGCATCGGAGGCGACGAGCTGATGGTGATGCTTCAGGGGGTGCGGAGCCTGGGCGATGCGGTGACCATCGCCGAAAAGCTGCGTCGGGCCGTGGCCGAACCGATCCCCACCAGCGCCGGCTTCCTGTCGATCACCCTGAGCATCGGCGTCACCATGGTCGAACCGGGCGAAAAACCCGACGAGATCATCTCCCGGGCCGACCGCGCCATGTACCGGGCCAAGCAGACAGGGCGCAACCAGGTGCTGGCCTTCAGCGATCAGAGCGACGGGGTTGAAGACCGGAGCGTCTCCTGGCAGCCCGTGCTCTGACCCCTCATGAGGCGCGCGTAAAACAGGAAGGATGGGCAGGGAGGCGACCGCCATGGAGATCATCGGTATCGATCATGTGGTGCTGCGCTGCAGGGATCTGGAGCGCATGGAGCGCTTCTACATCGACGTGCTGGGATGCACCGTGGCACGACGCAACGAAGCACTCGGCCTGATCCACCTCAGGGCCGGCAACAGCCTGATCGATCTGGCGGCCGTCAACGGGGAACTGGGTCGCCGGGGAGGTGCGGGGCCGGGGGCGGAAGGCCACAACCTGGATCACGTTTGCCTGCGGATCGAGCCCTTTGACGAAGAGCCCTTGCGGGCCCATCTCCTCCGCCACGGCCTTGAGGCCGGCCCCCTCCATCACACCTATGGAGCCGAGGGTGTCGGCCCGGCCCTCTACTTGGAGGATCCGGAGGGGAACAGCATCGAACTCAAGGGCCCACCCCAGGGCTGAAACGGCCTCCGGTAAGGGCGGTTTCAGCCACGCCAGGTGGGCTGCCCCCCGGGTTCCAGGGTGCCGCGGCGGCGCCAGAGTGCGGCCGGACTCACCTCGATGCCGTGCTGGCGGGCCAGATCAGCTGCTGCCTGGGGCGTTTCGGACGTTTGCAAGGCATCGGCGAACGCCGGATCACGCAGAGCCAGATCCTTGACGCGATGGAGAGCGTCTGTGGCGTTGGGCTGAGCATGGGTACTTGTGCTGGATCGTTCACAGGTTTTCATTAGATCCTCCCTTCTTCTGATTCAGCCTAATCAGAATGCATCGCACCCACAGTGAGTGAAAACACCCATCCCATCGCCTCACGAAGTCCGGAAATAGTCAGCCCCCTTGCCGCTGCTGGCGGCCGTCCCGAAGATCTTTGCAGAAGGATAAAATTCGGCCTCCAGCTGAACCTTAGAGGCCACCTCTTCTCCTGCCGTTTCAGCAATGAATTCCAGGGTGAGATCGATGCCCGACGAGATGCCGGCCGCCGTCCAGATGGCCCCGTCTCGGGTGAAGCGCTCCTCCACCACCTCCACATCGCCGAGGGCCCGCAGCCGCTCCAGAGAGGCCCAGTGGGTGGTGGCCCGCTTGCCTCCGAGCAGGCCGGCGGCATGCAACAGGAAAGCTCCCGTACAGACCGACAGCACCGCCCGGCAGCTGGCCGCCTGGTGACGGATGAAGGCGACCAGCTCCGCATTGTTCACTTCCGTGCGGGTGCCCTGGCCGCCCGGCACCAGGAGCACATCCAGGGGCGGAGCGGTGGTGAAGCTGGCGTGGGGCACCAGCACCAGCCCCTTGGCGCAGGTGATCGGACCCTCGCCCTGGCCGATCATCAGGCAGCGTTCGGGACCGCCGCTCTGGCGCGCCCACAGGGCGGCCATCTCCCAGGGTCCGATGGCGTCGAGTTCCTCCACCCCGGGGAACAGCAGGATGCCGAAGGGTCCGGCCCCGGCGCCGGTGGACGCAACTGGATCCATCATCGGGACGCCCACAGGCGCAAGGGAGGCTCCAAGTGTCACCCCAGCAGCGCCTGCACGCTGGCCAGCTTGTCGTCGAGGCTCTGGTCGCGGTCGGTGCGGGTGTTGATCGTCACGGTGGTGAAGATCCGCGGGCAGCCCATCGCGTGCACCGCGACATGGCAGGCCTCGATCGCTGCCATCACCGGCGCCCACTCTCCCTCGATGCCGGTGCCGTTGGGGTGCAGCCGGATCGTCAGCCCGGTCTGCTGCAGCACCCGTTCGCAGGTGGCCACATAGGGCGCCAGGCTCACGCCCACGCCGATCGGCACCACACAGAGGTCGACGATCACCTTCATGGCGGCAGACGGGCAGGGGCTCAATCGTGGCCCGGCCGGCGCAGGATCAGAGGGTCACCAGGTGCCGATGCTGAACAGCAACTGCAACAGGGCAAATCCAGCCAGGCAGGTGGCGGCCAGTAGCGGAGCGACGTGAACCAACTTCGGTATCCCACGATGGCTTCGGTCTAGGCCGGGCGGTGCCGCAGGGAAAGCCCGTGGAACCGCTGCGTGTGGAGAGCCACAGACACAGTCGGTGATGAACTTTTGTCCTGGCTGGCGTGCGTCGCGGCCAGCCTTTCGCCATGGGGGCAGGGGGACTTGAACCCCCACAGCCTTGCGGCCTGCGGATTTTAAGTCCGCTGCGTCTACCAATTTCGCCATGCCCCCGCGGGGGGATCCTAGATTCGCCCCACTTCGCGCAACCCCGGTGGCCCTGAGCGGACCTCTGAGCAGCCTTTCGCTCGACACCCTGCTGGTGATCGGCGCCTATCTGGCTCTGGCCGGGGCCTACCTGCTGGTGGTGCCCCTGGCCCTCTACTGGTGGATGCACAAGCGCTGGACCGTGATGGGCAAGATCGAGCGCACCGGCATCTACGGCCTGGTGTTCCTGTTCTTCCCGGGACTGATCCTGTTCGCCCCCTTCCTCAACCTGCGCATGGCCGGCCAGGGCGAGGCCTGATCCGTGACCCGTACACAGGCGATCCTGCTGGGACTGGCGGTCTTCGCCATCGGCGGCGGCGGCTACGGGGTGTTCCGCTCCAGCGGCCTGGAAGGCTTCTCCCCCGGCATCGCCGCCTCGGCCCTGCTGATGCTGGTGGTGCTGGGCTGGACGGCCAGCTACCTGCTGCGGGTGGTGGGCGGCAAGATGACCTACATGGAGCAGCGGCGCCGTTACCGGGCCGCCTACGACGCCGTCACCGACGAGGAGCTGCAGCGCAAGTTCGACGCCATGGGCCCCGAGGAGCAGGCCAAACTCCTGGCCGAGGTGGGGCAGCTGCAGGCCGATGCCGACATGTGAAGACGACCCCATAGGCTCAGGGGCACCGTCCTGCCCTCCGGCCCGATGAGCGTCGCCGCCACCGCCGGCCCTGCCACCGACCCCACCCCGATCCAGCAGCGCTTCGCCACCCTGCGGGCTCAGGGTCGCTGTGCCCTGATGCCGTTTCTGATGGCCGGGGACCCCGATCTCTCCGTCACCGCCGCATCTCTGCTGGCCCTGCAGGCCGCCGGCGCCGACCTGATCGAACTGGGCATCCCCTACAGCGATCCGCTGGCGGATGGCCCGGTGATCCAGGCCGCCGCCAGCCGGGCCCTGGCCGCCGGCACCACCCCCGGCCGGGTGCTGGCGATGCTCGCCTCCCTGCGGGGCCAGCTCACCCTGCCGGTGGTGCTGTTCACCTACAGCAACCCCCTGCTCAACCGGGGCATGGACAGCTTCTGCAGCGAGGCCGCCGCCGCCGGGGCCGCCGGCCTGGTGGTGCCGGACCTGCCCCTGGAGGAGGCCCAGAAACTCTCCACCATCGCCGCCGGCCATGGGCTGGATCTGGTGCTGCTGGTGGCCCCCAACACCCCGGCCGAGCGCATGGCCCGCATCCACACCGCCAGCCGCGGCTTCACGTACCTGGTGAGTGTCACCGGGGTGACAGGGGTGCGCACCAGCCTGGAAACGCGGGTGGGGCCGCTGGTGCAGCAGCTGCGGCAGCTGGGCCCCACACCGGTGGCCGTGGGCTTCGGCATCGCCACCGGCGAGCAGGCCCTGCAGGTGCGCCGCTGGGGCGGCGACGGCGCCATCGTGGGCAGCGCCCTGGTGCGCCGCATGGCCCAGGCCCACCAGAGCGGCGCCGATGTGGCCGCCGATGCCGGTGCCTTCGCCACCGAGCTGCGGGCCGCCCTCGACCAGCCCCTCTAGCCCACCTAAAGCACGGGAGCGCAGGCGCTCAGGGCCAGCGCCAGCAGCAGGGCGGCGAGCAGGGATTGAACACGCATGGCCATGGGGCGTCTCCCCCCATGATGGGCCGATGAACGCCGATGCCCTGCCCTTCTCGCCCGCCTGCCTGCGCAACCAGGAGCCGATCCTGACGCTGCTGCGCCGGTGGCTGGTCCCCGGCACCCGGGTGCTGGAGGTGGGTTCGGGCAGTGGCCAGCACGCCATCCACATGGCCCGCCATCTGCCGGGTGTGCGCTGGCAGCCGAGCGAGCGCCAGGAGTCCCTGGCCGGCCTGGCCGCGCGCATCACAGTGGAGGGCAGGGACGGACTGGCTCCGGGGGCGCAGGTGGCAGATCCACTGGTGCTGGATGTGACCCAGCCCCACTGGCCCGCGGGCCCCTTCGAGGCGGTGTTCACGGCCAACACCCTGCACATCATGCCGGCGGCCGCCGTGCCCCACCTGCTGGCCGGCGGCGCCCGGGTGCTGGAGGCTGATGGCCTGCTGCTGATCTACGGGCCGTTCCGCTACGGCAATCGCCACACCGCTGCCAGCAACGAGGCCTTCGACGCCCACCTGCGCCAGCTGGATCCCGCCATGGGGGTGCGCGACGCCGAGGAGCTCCAGGCTGAAGCCGCCCATCTGGGCCTGCACCTGCAGGCCGATGCGGCAATGCCGGCCAACAACCGCCTGCTGGTGTTTCAGAAATGCGATGAAGGGCGCGCAGAATGAAAGGCTGAGGGGCGTTCATCCCCCACCCTGCGGCCCATGAAATTCGTCCTCTGGGGCACCTACTGCGTCGACGCCCTCGAGCGCCGCGCCCCCTACCGCGACGAGCATCTGGCTGGACTGCAACGCCAGAAAGAGGAGGGCGTGCTGCTCACCCTGGGGCCCACCGTCGACGCCAGCCACGTCTTCGGCCTCTACGAAGCCGACGACCTGGAGACGGTGGAAAGCCTCGTTAAAGGAGACATCTACTGGCGCCAGGGCATCTGGACGGCCGTGGAGGTCTATCCCTGGATCCAGGCCTTCTGAGACGGGTCGTCGCCAAGAGCGGCGAGGCCAGCCTCAGCCGCGGGGCCAGCCCGCCTGGGCCTGCTGCCACACCCAGGCGGCCACCGCTTCAGGGCCTCCCTCACCGAGGGCCTGGCCGTAACCGCCCATCTGCCCGATGCCCACCGCCGCGATCGTGGCGATCACCGCTGGGTTGGCGGCGCCATGGCGCTCCAGGGCCGCCAGCTTCAGCGTCTTGCCGTGGCGGATGATGTTGCCGCCCTGGACATGGCAGCCGGCGCAGTGGGCCTCAAACAGCCGACCGCCGACTTCGAGACGGGCGAGCTCAGGATCGCCGGAGTCCAACGCTGAGGCCCGCCCTGCAGAGCCCAGGGCCGGTGGTGGCAGGATCAGGCCCAGCACCAGGAGCAGGGCCACCAGGGTCGACAGCAGCGGGCGCCAGCGGATCAATCCTCTTCGTCGGCGCTGCCGGCGGGGATCAGGCGAATCTGCTTGCGGCCGAGCTTGATCTCGAACTCATCACCGGGCTTGAGATCGAGCATGGCGGTGTAGGCCTTGCCGATCAGCAGGTTGCCGTTGCCCTGCACCGTGGCCACATAGCTGAGTTTGCGCCCACCTTTGCCCACCTTGCCGGCCGCACCGAACTCGACGCCTTTGGCCTCAAGCAGGGCCTCGTAGAAGGCGGTGAAGTTCAGGCGCTCGGCGCCATCCTTCTTGGTGGAAACATAGCCACAGGCCCGCACGATCTCGGACTTGCCGACATCGCCGAGTTCCTTGACCTTGGCCAGCAATTCCGATCCTGTCAGCATGGTATGTACGCGGTGTCGTGAGTGAGGTTAGAACTAAAATATACACTAGCGCCATCAGCCTGCCGCCGAAAGCGGCGACAATCCATGCACATTCACCGCCACGATGCTGCCGATCCGTCCACTCCGGCCCGATGATTGCCAGCAACTGGTCGCTGTCTATCACGAGGCGGTCATCAGCCAGGCCGGCAACCTCTACAGCCCGTCACAGATCGAGGCCTGGTCACAACAGGCCAACCGGAATGATGCCTTCCGGTCGTCACTGCGACGCGGCCATGGCTTGGTGAGCTGTGCCATCGACGACGACACGATCATCGAAGCGTTTGCCCTTCTCGACCCCATCGACCGGCTCGCCCTGCTCTACTGCCGGGGGCGCTCCAGTCGCCAGGGACGGGCCAGCGCCCTGCTGGGGGCCCTGGAGCAGCACGCCCGCTCCCGGGGGGTGAGCCGCCTGCGCACCGAGGCCAGCCAGCTGTCACGGCCGCTGCTGGAGCGGCGGGGCTGGGTGGTGGACGCCGAAGAAACGGTGATTCTCGGCGGCGTCTCCTTCCTGCGCTGGCGGATGGGCAAGGATCTGCACTGACGCCTGAGCACCTCCCCCATGGCCGAAGCCCAGCTGCAGCAGTTCCTGGAGAAGGTGCGCCAGCTCAATGCCTTCGTGGCCCTGAGCGAGGCCGATCCCGCCCTGCGCCAGGCCCTGCGCGACTGTGGCGATCACCATCAGGTGGTGGCCCTGGCCCGCTCCTGCGGCTTCGAGATCGGCCGCCGCTGGGGCGAGCCACCTGAGGGCGACGGGGCGGAAGCCTCCCTGGTGCGGGGGCCCTGTCCCGCCGCTGGGGAGGAAGTCACCACCGTGCTGCTGCAGACCCCGCAGCTGCGGTTGGAGCGGATCCACTCCTGCAGCGCCTCCAGCCCGCAGGGCTTCTGGTATCAACAGACGGAGCACGAGTGGGTGCTGCTGCTCCAAGGCAGTGCCCGGTTGCAGTTCGCCGATGAGGCCGAACCCCGTGCCCTGGCCTGCGGTGAGGCCCTGCTGATCAGTGCGGGCCGTCGGCACCGGCTGCTGGCGAGTGACCCGGCTCCTGGAACGATCTGGCTGGCCCTGTTCTGGCCATCCCAACCCGCTCACTGACGTCCGACTCCTTGACCTGGCGCACCATCCAGAAGGCCGCCGCCAGGCACAACACCGCCACCCCCAGGCCCACCACCAGCATCGGACTGTCCACGGCGTTCGGGGGCAGCACGATCACCTTCCGGGCCACGGCGGTGATCGCCGTGAGCAGCACCAGTTCGATCTGCACCACATGGCGGCGCAGATAGGAGGTGATGTTCTGCAGCACCTCAATGGCGATCAACAGGTTGAGCAGATCCCCGAGGACGGCGATGAGGCCCTCACCCACCCAGCGGCGGCTGGGATCCAGCAGCTGCAGGAGGAGATCGAAGGAGAACGTGAGGGCCGCCACCGCCAGCACCAGGAACAGCATCAGGGCCAGCAACTTGGCCACCAGCCGCTCACCCCGGTCGATCAGGCGCAGGAAGATCGTGTCCTGGAAGATCCGCTGCAGGCGTCGCATCAGTTCTTGAACGGCTGGTAGTTGGGCTGCGCGGGCGTATCGCTGGGGGGATTCTCGATCACCGTGTCGCAGGTGATCGAGCCATCGGTGGCGGTGACGCAGTTGGTGGGCTTGATCTGGGTTTCCGGGCCCACATTGCCACCACGCTTGAGCATGAAGGATTCGACCTGGGCCTGGGCCCCGCCGCTGAAGCACAGACCGGCCACCAAGGCAGCGGCGGCCCGCAGGGACCAGGGGAAGACGCGGGTGAGGACGGCGGTGACGTTCATGGTGGTGGGCGTCGGCGCGGGGCCGCAGGATCAGTCAGACCCCACTCTGGAGGCTGGTCGCCTGGCCCGCCAGCACAGTGCGTGCAGTGCGTCAGCAGCCGCTGTCGCCGCGGATTTCCTGCAGCAGCAGGTCGAGCTGCCCCATCGAATCCTCCAACTGGCCGCCGGCTGAGGCGAACGCGCCGTCCTCGCCGGGCTCCTCAGCCAGCCACTGGGCCTCGATCGCACAGAGGCGCTCGGCCAGGCCCGCCGCACCCTGGCGGCTCCAGGTGCGGTGCAGCTCCTCGAGCAGCACGGGCATGCGGATCGAACCGGCCCTCAGGGCCCGACGCAGGTCGGACTGGGTGCGGCCGGTGAGGCGCAACCAGTCCTTGAGGAGGCTCTGGAGCTCGTCGAGCTGCTCCGGGCTGAGGGAGGGGGCGGACGCTGGCATGGCCAGACGCTACCCCTGCTGGCGGAAGAGGGGGAACCAGCGATCCAGCCGGCTCTGGGCCCGGGCGCGGATCGCCGGCGTGCGATGGGTGCTGCACAGACCCAGCAGGGCCGTGAGGGCCACCATGTCGTCACTGAAGCCGGCCGCCGGGATGAAATCGGGGATCACATCGAGGGGCAGGAGCAGGTAGGTGAGGGCGGCCAGCACGGTGAGCCGCACCCGCGGCGGGGTGGCGCCATCCAGCAGCAGCTCAACGCATTCGAAGGCGGGGCGGGCGATGGTGCGGCCGGCCCGGCGCAGCAGCCGCACCAGCAGCGCCTCATCAAGCACCGCGCTCTCGAGCACTTCGGCATCGACGGGGGCCTGATCAGCGGGAGCAACAGCCATGGCGATCTGCTCGGAGGAAAGGACACGCCACCGGGTTGGGCGTCCATTCATTCTGTGGGCCACGGCGGGCGATCCACGAGGGGCGGATCCCCCACCATTCACTCCTCCACCAGGCCGCTCTCGATGCCGGTTTTGCGCAGCTTGCGCAGGGCCCGCTGCACCACCTGGCGGCAGTACTCGCGGCTGCATTCCAGCTGCCGTGCCACCTCGGCCAGGGTGCGCCACTCGTGGCTGCCGTCGAGCCCGAAGCGCAGCATCACCACCGTGCGCTCCTTGGGGGTGAGGTTGGATTTCTCCAGCAGCGTCCAGACCGACTCGGTGCGCTCGGCCTGCTCGGCCCGCTCCATCGGCGCCGGCTCGTTGCTGGCCAGCACATCCACCAGCTCGGAGGGATCGGCCTTGGAGCGCACGGCCCCCTGCAGGCTGACGGTGACGCTGCGCAGCTCGCAGCCCAGCAGGTCTTCGACCTCGGCCACGGGCAGCCCCATGGCTGTGGCCAGCTCCCCGGCGCTGGGGGAATGGCCGTGGGACTGGAGATGGCGCGCCTTGGCGGCCCGCAGCCGGGTGAGCTTCTCGTTGACGTTGACGGGAATGCGGATCGTGCGGCTCTGGGTGGAGAGGGCCCGGTTCAGACCCTGACGAATCCACCAGTAGGCATACGTGCTGAAACGGTGACCACGGGTGGGATCAAACTTTTCGACGGCGCGGGTCAGACCGATGGTGCCTTCCTGGATCAGATCAAGTAAATCCAGGCCCTTGCCCTGATAACGCTTAGCGAGATTGACGACCAGCCGCAGATTGGCTGTCACCATTTGCTGTTTTGCCCGCTCACCGTTGCGCATGGTGCGCTTTTCGATGTCGTCGTAGTCGCAGGCCGGGCCGCTGCCGCCCGCCTGGGAACAGCGTTCCTGCAGGCTCACCATCGCCTGCACTTTTCGCCCGAGAGTGAGCTCCTGCTCAGGGGTGAGCAGCTGATGGCGGCCAATCTCGCCGAGAAAAGCACTGAGGGAACTCGCCATAGAGCAACCGAATCGCTGTGTTGAACCTACGGTTGTTTCTGGATGTTCCTGAAACAAACAGAAAGCCTTCAGTGTTCCGTTGCGTCTTCCGCATAAAGGGCGCTGATTCCTTATTTTCTGCTGATTTCAAGCTGATATCCGGTGGCTGTTCCGCCCGAGAGCCCGGAGGCCCGGAGCCAGCCGCTACCGTCCGGGGCGATCCCCTGACACCAGCCGATGGCCGGGCTTCTCTCCATCCCCTCCGAGGTGCTCTCCAGCGCCGGGGTGGCCTACGTGCACTACCTGAGCTTCATGGTCTGCTTCGGCGCCCTGGTGCTGGAGCGGCGCCTGATCCGGCCCGACCCCGACCGCAAGGACGCGATCCTGATGGTGATCACGGACGTGACCTACGGCCTGGCCGCCCTGGGGGTGCTGCTCAGCGGCATCCTGCGGGTGCTGTATTTCGGCCAGGGCACCAGCTTCTACACCGAGAACCCCCTGTTCTGGTGGAAGGTGGGCACCTACCTGGCGGTGGGTGCCCTCTCCCTCTACCCCACCATCACCTACATCCTCTGGGCGATTCCGCTGCGCAAGGGGGAGCTGCCCAAGGTGAGCGAGGCCCTGGCCAACCGGCTGCGCTGGGTGCTCAACATCGAGCTGGCGGGCTTCGCCGCCATTCCTCTGATGGCCGCCCTGATGGCCCGCGGAGTCGGACTGGCGGGCTGATGGGCCGGCCCCACCGCCTGCTGCTGGCCGGCCTGCTGCCGCCGCTGCTGCTGCTGGCGGCGCCGCTGCAGGCCGCCCCCGGGCTCTGCGCCAAGGCTGTGGCCACCCGAGCCGTGGCGGAAACGCCCCAACCGCTCGCCGCCGTTGCCGTAGCGGCCGCAGGTGGGGACTACCGCCAACTGCTGCGCCCTACTGGCTTCGGCTGGCCCCGGCTGGATCGCTGGTGCGTGTGGGTGGAGCCGGCGGCGACAAGTGGAGCGGGGCAACGCTGGGACGCCCTCTGGCTCGGCGCGGTGGAGCGGGCCCTGGACCAGTGGACGCGAGAACTGACGATCACCCGGGTGGAGGACCCGGCGGCGGCCCAGGTGCGGATCCTGCGGCGGCGGCCGCCGCTGCAGCGGGAGGCCACCGGCCGCACCCGGGCCAGCCATGGCAGGGCCGAGCTGGCGGTGGTGGAGGCCGACCGGGGCGCCGGCTGGATCCTGGAGCCCCAGGTGCAGGTGCTGATCAGCCCGGGCCAGCGGCCGGAGGCCACCGAAGCGACCGCTTTGCATGAGCTGGGCCATGCCTTCGGGCTGTGGGGCCACAGCGACGATCCGGCCGATGCGATGGCGGCCGTTCCCGGGGCCCAGCCGGTGCTGGCGCTGAGCCGGCGCGATCGGGCCACGCTGCGCTGGCTGTATGCGCAACCCACGCGCTTCGGCCTGCCCGTGCTTTCGCCGCCCGCGTCCCGCTGAAAGGGCCGTTCAGGCCGGCGGGCTTTCCTCTGCGTGGGGGGGCCGGTGGGGCGGGTGACGGTGGTGGTAAGGGACGAAGCCGGGGCCGTAGATCTGGGCCAGGCGGGTGGGGCTGAGGGCGTGGTCGGGGGTGCCGTGGCAGCGCAGGCTGCGGTTGAGGCAGAGCACGCCGTCGCAGGTGCGGCGCACCATCTCCAGATCGTGCGACACCTGCAGGATCGTCCAGCCTTCGCTGCGGCGCAGCTGGTAGAGGAGGGTGTGGAACTGCTCGGCGGCGCGGGCGTCGAGGCCGGCCTGGGCCTCATCGAGCACCAGCAGGCGGCGCGGGCGCACCACGCAGAAGGCCAGCAGCACCCGCTTGAGCTGGCCGCCGGAAAGTTCGGAGAGCAGGCGGTCGGCAAGGTCGTCGCAAAGGGTCTTGCGCAGGGCGGCGCGGATGGCGCTGCTGCGCTCCTGGCGGCCCAGCCAGGGCAGGGACAGGCCCGGCGAATCCCAGCCCAGGCCGACGAATTCGGCCACCGTGAGCGGGAAGCGGCCCCGGGGCACCAGGGTCTGGGGCAGGTAGGCGAGCTTGGCGCGCAGCTCCCGGGGCAACTGGCCGCGGCTGCCGAGGCTGCAGCCCAGGAAGCGCACCTCGCCCGCCTGGCGGGGAAGGATGCCGAGGATGGCCTGCACCAGGGTGCTCTTGCCGGCCCCGTTGGGGCCCACCAGGGCGGTGTCGGATTCGGCCACCAGCTGGAAGCTGACGTCATCCACCGCCGTGACGGCCTCACGCCGCACGCTCAGGTGGCTGACTTCGAGAACCATTTCGGCCATGGCTGCAGCCTACCCAGCCGGCCCCGGGCTGGCTGTCGCCATGCCAACGGCCGGGCCACGAGAATGGATCTCAACGCCTTCGAGCAAGACACCCCATGACCTGCATCGCCGTGAGTGGAGCTTCAGGCAAGACGGGTTGGCGGGTGGTGGAAGAAGCCCTGGGCCGGGGCTGGGGCGTGAAGGCGATCCTGCGGCCGGGCTCGGCGGTGCCGCCCGGGCTGGCCGGCGCCGAGCTGGTGCGGCTGGAGCTGGGTGATGGCCAGGCGCTGGCGGCGGCGCTGGCCGGCTGCGACGCCCTGGTGATCGCCACCGGCGCACGGCCGTCGGTGGATCTGGCCGGGCCGCTGAAGGTGGACGCCCTGGCAATCCGCTCCCAGATCGCCGCCTGCCGCAAGGCCGGGCTGAAACGGGTGGTGCTGGTAAGCTCTTTGTGCAGCGGCCGCTGGCTGCACCCGCTCAACCTGTTCGGACTGATCCTTGTGTGGAAGGGTGTGGGGGAGCGCTGGCTGGCCGCCAGTGGGCTCGATTGGACGGTGGTGCGCCCCGGAGGGCTGAAGGAAACCGAAGAGGGGATCGAGGCCGAAGGCATCCGCTTCAGCGGGCCCGACCAGCAGGAGAGCGAGAGCATCCCGCGGCGGCTGGTGGCGCGGGTGTGCCTGGATGCGGTGGAGAGCCCGGCCGCCATCGGCCGCATCATCGAGATCACCAGCAGCCCCGAGCTGCCGGCTCTGGGGCTGGGGGAGTGGCTGGCGAGCAGCGCGGCCTGACGGCGGCTGTAGGGTCGCGGCGGTGGCGGCAGCGGCGGCTGGATGCGCAAACCCACTCTCCTGCTGAGCCTCACGGTGCTGATCACCGCCGGAGCCAGCTTCGCGGCGGCCAACCTGCTGCTGCGCCACGTCGCGCCAGCCAGCCGCAGCGTGGCGGCGGCGCCGCCGCCGCTGCCGGGGGGGGTGGCCCTGGCGGAGCCGTCGCCGAAATATGTGGGGGAAACGCGGGTGCTGGCGGCGGAGGCGATCGATGCCACCGCCTGGGCGCCGATGAACCAGGCGCTGGTGAGCCTGGCGCGCCGCTTCCTGGACTATCCCTTCAAGGGGTTCTCCCTTGATGGCGGCCCGAAGGAACAGCTGGTGCTGGATCTCACCAACTTCGACTGTTTGCTGTTCGTGGAGCAGCTGCTGGCGCTGAGCAACAGCCGCAAGGAGGACACCCAGGATGAGGGGGTGGCGCGCTTCACGCAGCACGTGCGGCGGCTGCGCTATGTGGATGGCGAGGTGGACTACTGCCGGCGGCAGCATTACTTCAGCCGTTGGGCCGAAGCGGCCGAGCGCAATGGCTACGTGGTGAACCTCACCCCGTTCCTGCCCGGCGCCAGCAGCCGCACGGTGGCGCTCAACTTCATGAGCAACCACATCAAGAGCTACAAGCCGATGCAGCTGGCCCGCAACAAACAGTGCATCACGGAGCTGGAGAAGGATCTGGTGCTGAACCAAGCCTACATCCCGCTGGCGGCACTGCCGGGGGTGCTGCCGTCACTGCGCAGCGGCGACATCTTCGCGCTGGTGACGAAGGTGCCAGGGCTGGATGTGACCCACGTGGGCTTCCTGGAGAAGCACGACGGGGTGATTGATGCGATCCACGCGGCGGAGGGGGCGGGGGTGATCCGCAGTGAGAACTTCGAAAAGTACGCAGCTCGGGTGCCGGATGTGATCGGGGTGGCGATTTATCGGCCGAGGCCGAATCCGGGGGTGGGGGGTACGGTCAAGCTGGGGGGATGAGGGCAACCAAGTCCGCCTCACCAAAGGTGACACCATTGGAAAAGCGGAAGGACTCAACCCTATAATCAGCAGATACAAAGTGATTTGAGAACAACATCTGATCAAGGGTGGCAAAATTCAACTCTAGGTGTGCGCCCTGCTGACGGACAGACGAGAGATCAGTCGACTTAAGATTAGAAAAGGTTACTGAGTCCCTATTCATAGGGGTGGAATCATAGTCAATGATCGTCTTCAGAGCACCACTCCTGACAATGACATAGGTGTCATCTCCCTCACCTCCATTCAGTACATCGCTACCAGTACCAGAGACAAGGCGATCACGACCTCGACCTCCATTGAGAACATCGGGCCCGGAGCCGCCATCAAGAATGTCATCACCATCGCCCCCATGAAGCGTGTCATTTCCATTCCCGCCGGTCAGCACATCATTGAGCGCACCTCCGTTCAGAAAATCATGCCCGTCGAGTCCCTTGATTCGATTGGCCATATCGTTGAAGCCACCAAGTGAATCATTGCCTGCCGTTGCGCCACCTACCACAACCCGGTCCCTAAGTTGCCGGTCTCCCCAGGTCACACCATTCGAGAACTGAAAGGCCTCAACGCGGTAGGTCTCGGATGCAAAATAGTTCTCAATTGTCAGCTGACCACCTCCAGAATGGCGTAACAGCAACTGGTTGCCGTGGCGCTCGACTGAGGTAATGTCCAGAGATCTTAGATCCTGGAACTGCACCACATCACGGTTCCCGATCCTGTCCTCCACATCGATGATCTGTTTCTGGTCTCCTCCCTTTCCAATCACGTACACATCATCCCCAACGCCACCATTCAGCTGATCATTGCCGCTTCCAGCAATCAACAAGTCGCGGCCTGATCCGCCATTCAGCACATCATGGCCGGCGCCGCCATCGAGATGGTCATCACCATCACCGCCGCTCACCCAATCATGGCCATTCCCAGCCTTCAGCACATCTGCAAAGCCGCTGCCAAACAGATGGTCGTCACCATCAAGAGCATCGATACGGTTCACCATGTCCGTAAAGCCTCCCAGCCAGTCATTCCCCGCCGTCGCTCCGCCCACCACCGCACGGTCACGCAGCTCCGCGTCACCCCACACCGTTCCGTCCGCAAACTGGAACTCTTCCATGCGGTGATGCACGGAGGCAAAATAGTGATCCACCCACAGACGATCGCCATTGCCGTAGTACAGGAACAGCTGGGAACCATGCCGCTCCACAAGGTTCACATCCGACGGCCTGACATCACTGAACAGCACCACATCACGGTTTCCGCTCCTGTCCTCCACATCGATGATCTGTTTCTGGTCTCCTCCCTTTCCAATCACGTACACGTCATCCCCAACGCCACCATTCAGCTGATCATTGCCGCTTCCAGCAATCAACAAGTCGCGGCCTGATCCGCCATTCAGCACATCATGACCGGCGCCGCCATCAATCAGATCTTGACCATCTGATCCATGAAGATGATTGGAGTCTGCCGATCCTTGAATGAAGCGATGCTCTGATAAAAGTCGAGCTAGGATGCTTTTGGCATCATCCATTGATGAGACATGCTCTTGCAACCTAGTCAGAATTAAATCTCCTGCATCTCCAAGCGACCTCAAGGCTCTTGTCAGATGGGAAAGTTTGAGAACGTCTGCTGTTTGAATAACATAGGATTCAAGATAGTCCGACACCCACTCCAGAGCATCGGTTGAGGACTCCGGATGAATAACCCCACCAGGTCCAACGAAATGCTGAAGGATTGGCCAGCCATCCGTCTGGAGAATCAGCTGGTCTTCCAACTGGAGCCGGAACTGCTCATACGCCTGGTGGAGCATCGTCATGGCCATCGCATTGGGGCGTGGGTCAAGCCAGCCCTCGCGATAGGTCTGGTCGAGCAGTCGCTCCATGACAGCCAGACGCCCTTCGAGAGCAGTCCAGTTAGAGAGCTCGTAAGTAGAACTCACTCCGACCCAGGAAAAGATCAGCGGATCTATCAGTGCTTGGCGCTGCACAGAACTTCCCTGAATCCACCGCTCCAGAATCAAGCGCAATTCACCAGACGAATCGAAGGCCATGGCTTGATGCAGATCATGCACACTGCCTATTCCCTTCAGGTTGGGCAGACTGGAAATTCCGTCATCAAGCGAGACAGGATGAAGCCATTGTGTCCGTGCTTTATCGATTCGAAACCAGACATCATTCATGGATTGAATAGTTCCGTCCAAGGCCTGGAACTCGCCAATCTGTAGGTGGCGATTACCCTGGGGATCTACGAAAGTTGATGCAGAGTAATTAACCCCAAGCCGATGCACACCAGCCTCATTCAAGGTTTGAAGCTCTCCTTGATCAACCAAACCATTGCTATCTCCGTCCTTCCAGACCTGCAGCGATGACCATGCTGCATCGAGATGATCGATGAAGTGATCACCATTATCGTCGAGGCCCATGAGAACTTGGAATCCGTTGGATGCCTTGCTCCCATTCGGCATCAACGTGTTGTTGCCAAAAAGTTCTCCACCATGGTCAATGGTGCCGTTGCCATCAAGATCTCGCACCAAAAAGCCATCAGTTGGGCTGATCCACCCTGTCCGTTCAGCAAAACCCTTGCGATCATGATCGAAATAGATGCCCGATGAACGTTCTGCTGAAGTAACAATGCCGTTTCGATCAAGATCCAGCACAAGTGGGCATGAGTAGGGCCTTTCAGCTGCCTCGAACTGATCCCTCATGGCCTCCATGCCTTTATCCCAGAGATCGGCGAGGTGGCCGGCCATAAACTCAGCAGCCTCATCGGCATAGGCACTCCCGAGCATGGACGCGGACAGCATCAGCCCGCCTGCGGCCAACCAACCCAAGGGACCTGCAGCCAGGAGAGGGGCCACCGCAAGGGATGCCAGTCGACCCGCAAGAATCGCCCCAGCATTTTCCAAAGCCCATTGGGTCATGATCCGTTGGGCGGACTCTTGATCTCCTGCATCCATTGCCGCTTTGGCGTCATGGGCCACGGCAGCGAGGCTGACGACATCAGCAATGTGACCCAGCTGATCCATGGCCCTTAGCCATCGGGATGTCCCTAGTGAGTTTTGGGACTGAAGATCTTGCCGATTGTGAACAGCCAGATTGTCTTGGGCCTTCCGGATGTTTATCAGCGCCTCCCGATGCGCTGCAACCCTCTCTGGAGGAATGAAGTCCGCCATGGACCGCATGGGAGTATCGGGGGGAGGGGCTTTACCCTCAATAACATTAGAATCTTCAAAATAACTGGTGGCGTCGACAATATAGTGCTGGTCTATCTGCATTGGCCTACCATTTTCATCGATCGATATCTTCAGTCTAGATGTCCTAACTTCAGACGCAGCGATGATGACCTGAAATGCCTCATCCAAGGACATCCCATGAAATGCCCCTATCGGAATTCCATCAATACTTGTCACCTTAGGATTCCTCAGAATCAGGGGCAGCTCTGTTTGGAAAAACACCCGATCCCTGGAAGCCCCTCCTGTTTACGTAACCACTTCACCAACAGCATCCGCGACATACCGTGCTGAAACCTGGTCCCAAACACCATTATTAACTCTGATTCCATCAACCACCTCGCCATCCATGAAGCTTCTTAGGCCATCACTGTCCTCGCCAAATATCTGCTTCAGCTTATCAGCAAACTTTTGATTATAGCCACTCGTGTTCTTCGTCAGGTTCAAAAACTTGCCAACCTCCGACTGATCAATTGTGCGCACATCGTTCCCTGACTCATGAAGTGCCTCCGCAATAGCGCCTGAGTGCACAATCTTTTGCCCAATTGAAGTGAATTTCCCGGAAATACCACTATACAAAACAGTTATCGCTCCCTCTGCTCTATGGTCAACTCGCTCAATTAACGACAACAGCTGTTCTTTGGTTTGAACCGAATCCAGCAGCAGATTAGCCTGCTCCGCAGTAATCGTCATGATTGTCGACTCCTAGCAATGCACTAAGTTGATGTCAAAACAGAAATGTCACAATTGCCTTATGGCCCGATTGAACCTTCTCACCATCAAATCCATATGCTCGCAAGGCCTCCTTGAGAACAGATAAAAACTCAGACTCATCCACTCTATTCAACCTCCAAGGCTGGATATGAGTAACTTCTTCCCAGACAATCCGAGATGGGCTAGCGTGTGAGCCTCTTGAGAGGATTCTCACGCTCAGGGATACATCCAGACAAGTCGCTTGAAAGAAGAACCAGAATCTTCCTTCGGGCACATAATCCCGGGCAAAGTTCTCAACGATCCCACCCCACAGATAACTGTCTCGCTCCCGATCCCTTGTCCAGTAGCGACCTGCACCTGGCTTGAACGGCAAGTTGTACTTGGCAATGTCTTCATCCGAGACCACTTCATTGACAAAAGCCATCAGGATCTCTTCAGAGGGCTTGGAGCCGAACGGGCGGAAGCCTTGATCCGCGATGGCGCTGTTGCCATCGCGCGACCTCCCGGGGATCAGGAGCTGCACGTTGAGAAGGTAACGATGGGAAAAGGGATCGGCCAGGGATGGCGAAAAGCCAAAGGCCAAAATGTCCTCTTCCAGACTTCCCGGACACGGTCAAGCCCTTGCCGTCATCCTGCTCAAGCTCTTAACGCGACGACTCCAAGGGCCATCGCTGGCTGGCTCACCGATCCAACTCCAACCACTTCCGCGCCTCCACCGCCGCCTTCTCCTGCCCCTGCCGGTGCCCGAAGGCAAACGCCGCCACACAGATCAAGGTGATCGCCGCCGGCACCGTGCCCGATGGCAGCCGGTTGCGATTGGCCAGGTCGTCCGGCAGGCCCCCCAGCGTCAGCACCAGGAAGCCCACCGCCCCCAGGGCCGTCAGGCCATAGAGGAACGGCGTCACCGTGCGACGCGTCAGGGCGTGCAGCAGCAGCACCGCCAGCCCCACCCAGGGCAGGCTCGAGCCCAGGGCCCAGAGCCAGCGTTCGCCCGATCGATCGCTCAGCCGGCGGCGGCAGGCCAGTTCCCGCTTTAGCCGGCTCATTCGCGCCGTGGCGCCCCGCGCCGCTCGGCCAGCACCTCCTGCACCCGGCGCCAGTCGACGCCGTGGTGGGCCAGGGCCACCTGCAGATGAAAAATCAGATCGGCCGCCTCACCGGCGATCGCGTCCGGGTCGTCGTCCTTGCAGGCCATCACGAATTCGGCGCTCTCCTCGCCGATCTTCTTGAGGATGCGGTTGTCGCCCCCCTCCAGCAGTTTGTTGGTGTAGCTGCCAGGTTCGGGGCAATCGCGGCGGCCGTTGATCACCCGCGCCAGTTCGGTGCACACATCCGCCGGCGGCGGCAGGGCGTCGGGGCCGCCGGGGGTGGCCGTTTCGCCTTCCTCGTAGAAGCAGCTGCGGGCGCCGGTGTGGCAGGCCACTTGGCCCACCTGCTCGATCGTGAGCAGCAGCACGTCGGCATCGCAGTCGTAGCGAAGCCCGCGCAGCGTCTGGAAATGGCCGCTGGTGGCGCCCTTGTGCCACAGCTCCTGCCGCGAGCGGCTCCAGTAGTGCACCTCACCGCTGGCCAAGCTGCGCTCGATCGCCTCCCGGTTCATCCAGGCCACCATCAGCACCGCCCCGTCCAGCCAGTCCTGGGCCACCGCCGGGAGCAGCCCCGCCCCGTCGAAGCGCAGCGTGGCGATCAGCTCAGGGCCGGCCAGCGGTGCCCCCCCGCCGGGCGACGGCGGGTGACAGGATCCAGGGGAAGCGGCGGAGGGAGCCCCCAAGGGACGCGACGTCAGCTGCAGTGATCCTCCCCCATGTCCACCCCCGCGGCCCACACCTGCAGCAAGAGCTACGGCGGCTTCCCCTGCTGCCACCGCCAGTGGCGCCACCCGGGCCACTGCCGTTTCGTGCACGGCTACAGCCGCAGCT
>CALRQM020000032.1:0-33402 GCA_943370335.1 Bordetella parapertussis
GGCTGCGGGGGGCCCGCATCAGCAGCAGCAGGGCCTCATCCACCCGCCGGCCGTCGGCCGGGTCCACCACATGGCCGTAGAGCACCCGGTGGCTCTCCCAGACCTGGCCGCCGGGGGCCTGAAACAGTCGCCGGCCGATCACCTCGGCCGCCGGACCCGAGAGGCGCACGATCGCCACGCTGCCGGCGCCGGCGGCCACCGCGGTGGCGATGGCGGCGATGGTATCCCCGTTAGGGTTCGCCCCATCCGTGCCCTCACACCGCGTCACTGGTCGCATGGCACCGTTTCGCCCCCAGTCTCTGACCCTGCCGCGGGTGGTGCGGACCGTGCGACGAAAGTTGCGCCAGGGGATCGAATGGGTCTGGCGCCAGGAGGGCAGCCACGGCCAGCGGGCCCGGGGCCTGGCGGCGGGGGTGTTCATGGGCTGCTTTCCGATCTTCGGCTTCCAGACCCTGCTGGGGGTGGCCCTGGCCAGCCTGGTGCGGGGCAACCACCTGCTGGCCGCCGCCGGCACCTGGATCAGCAATCCGATCACCGACGTGCCGATGATCTGGTTCAACTATCAGCTGGGCAGTCTGTTGCTGGGCCCCGGCAAGGGCTGGCCGGGCGGTCCGCTCCTGCATCACGAGACCCTGCGCCAGCTCGGCTGGGATTTCACCTCCCGGCTGCTGCTCGGTTCGGCCGTGGTGGGCACGGTGCTGGCGCCGCTGAGCGGCCTGCTGTGCCTGCGGTGGCTGCAGCGCCGTCAGCGGGCGTCCTGAAGACGCCTTCGGCCCATGATCGACGTGCTCGACGCCGACCTCAATGACCCGTCCCACGCCAGTGCGTTGCTGGCCTTGATGGACGTCTACGCCCGCGACCCCATGGGTGGGGGCCAGGGTCTGGTGGTGGCCGCTGCATTCCGACGGCAGGGGGTGGGGCGGCGACTGCTGCTGCGGGCCGAGGCGATCGCCCGCCGGCTCGGGTGCTGCAAGCTCACCCTGGAGGTGCTGGAAGGCAACAGGGCAGCCCAGGCCGCCTACAGAGGTGTCGGCTTCCAGCCGTATCAGCTGAACCCAGCCATGGGCCGGGCCCAGTTCTGGGAAAAGCCCCTGCCCGATGGAGATGGAAGCCTCAGGATTCGGCCAGCCCCGGAAACACCATCAGGTCGATGTGGCCGCCGGCGGGCTGGCGCCATTCGCGGAATTCCGCCGCCAGGGCGCGATGCTCGTGATCAAGGGATTGCGACTCCAGATCCTGCAGGCGCTGATGCACCAGATCGAGCGTGTTGTCGATGAGCTGGGCGGCCTGTTCGGAGGTCATGGCATCGCTGCGATGGAGATAAGCCTGAGCTTCGAGGTGTTGTAGAAGACGCCGCCCTGGTGGGCTGTAGCCCCTGACACGGGCCGTCTTCCCCGTCGGCGGACCCGCACCGATCACACCGTCTGCGCCAGCCACTGCTGCAACGGCGTCCAGTCTTCCCGTTCATCGATCGCCGCCCAGATCCGCTCGATCACCGACCGGATCGGCGTTTCCGGCAGGTTCCAGCGCTGCAGGCAGGCGCTGATGGCGGCCTCGGCGGTGCAGCCAGTGCCGGGAGCCGCGGCATGGCTCCAGTGCCACCAGGCGTCCCGCCAGGCGAGCCATTCGTCCCGTGGCGGCGCCGGAGCCTCCGCCACGAAGGGCTCCAGGTCCTCGGTCGTGGCCGGCAGCCCGCCCGTCCGGACGCGGCCGGCCAGGGCGGCGAAGAAGGCGCCGTAGGCCACGGGCCAGCCGGCCAGCAGCCCCAGGGTGGGAGCCACCGGATCGGGCAGGTCCGCCAGGGCCCCGTCCGGCACCAGGCCGGCATCGAAGCCGAGGCGGCGGAGCAGGCGGCATCGGTAATGGGTGTCGTAGACCTCGCCGAACGCCTCCAGGGCCGCCTCGAGCGGCCCCCGGGGCAGCAGCATCGCCAGGGGCTCCTGCAGCAGCCGCAGGTTGTGCTGGCAGATCAGGGGCTGGCGGCCGTAGGCGTACAGGCCGCTGTGGTCGAAGTAGGCGGCGGTGAAGCCCGGATCCCAGGTATCCAGGAAGGCGAAGGGGCCGTAGTCGAAGCTCTCGCCGGCCAGAGACATGTTGTCGGTGTTCAGCACCCCGTGGATGAAGCCCGCCGCCATCCACTCAGCCGCCAGGCGCGCCACCCGCTGCACCAGCTCGCCGTAGAAGGCCAGCAGGAGTGGCTCGCCGTCGCTGTGGATCGCCGCCAGGTGCGGGTAGTGGACGGCCACCACGTGGCGCAGCAGCCGCTCCAGCTGGGCCGGCTGGCGCCGGAAGAGCAGTCGTTCGCAGGTGCCGAAGCGCAGGTGCGTGCGGGCCAGCCGCACCATCACCGAACTGCGGGTGGGGGAGGGCTCATCGCCGCGCCAGAGACCTTCGCCGGTCTCGATCAGCGACAGGGTGCGGCTGGTGGTGACGCCGAGGCGCTGCAGGGCCTCGCTGGCAATCACCTCCCGCACGCCGCCCTTGAGGGTGAGGCGACCGTCACCGCCCCGGCTCCAGGGGGTGGTGCCGGAGCCCTTGGTGCCCAGGTCCTGCAGCTGGCCGTGGCGATCGCGCAGCTGGCCGTAGAGGAAGCCGCGGCCGTCCCCCAGCAGGGGGTTGTAGGTGCCGAACTGGTAGCCGTGGTAGCGCAGGGCCAGCAGGGGGGTGCGGCCCTCAAACCTCCCGTAGGCCTCCTCCAGGTCCTCGTCGCTGATGGCGGCCGGCTCCAGGCCGAGCTGGCGCAGCAGCGGGTTGTTGCGGAAGCGCAGGCGGGTGAGCGGGAACTGGGCCGCCTCCACCACATCCCAGTACTCGGGCCCGAGGGCTTCGATGGCGCCCTCGAAGGGCAGGCCCAGCAGGGGGTTGGGGGTGACAACCATGAACAGAGACCCTAGGGAGCAGGACGCGGCCGGGGCCGGCGCGGCGGCGAGGCGGGGGACTCGCCCGCCTCCCGGGGCGGGCTCCGTTGCTCGAGAACCCGTGGCGGGTTGCACTCGATCCAGTCGGCCAGGGTGGCGACGTGCGCGGCCACTTCTTCCCCCAGGGGAGTCAGGCTGTCGTCGACAGAGGGCGGAACAACGGGATGGGACACGCGCCGCACAAATCCATCGTCGACGAGTAATTGCAAACTCTGGGCAAGCATCTTCTCGCTGACGCCGCCGATTTTGCGCCTCAGTTCACCGAACCGATGGGTTCCCTGGCGCAGGGACAGGAGACAGAGCACCCCCCAGCGGCTGCAGACAGGCTTGAGGATGTCCCGCGAAGGGCAGGGCTGGGCAAAGAGATCGCCCTTCTCAAGGCGTTGGCTCAAGGTGTCTGGCTGATGGCCGGGAGGGTTCATGCACTTACCTTTTGGTAGGTACTTGCCAGGCGCAAGCGCCCCCCACCATAGTTGCTTGGTTGGTTTCAAGAGCCACGGGACCAGAGGATGATTGTGATCACGGGCGCATCAGGCCAGCTGGGAAAGTTGGTCCTGCAGGAACTGCTGATGTCGGTTCCTGCCAATGCATTGGTGGCCGCCGTCCGTCGTCCGGACAGTGTGTCGGAACTTGCCAGTCTCGGCGTCCAGGTCAGGCCGATGGATGACGACCAGCCCGATACATTGGACTCCGCCTTCGATGGTGCCGAAAAGGTGTTGCTGATTTCCAGCAGTGCCGTCGGCCGTCGCCTCCCCCAGCATGAGAATGTGATCAACGCCTGTCAGCGTGCGGACATCCAGCTGCTCGCCTATACCAGCCTCCTGCACGCCGACAGCAGCCCGCTCCCCCTCGCCGCCGAACATCGCCAGACAGAAGCCCTGCTGCAGAACTCCGGGTTGCCCCATGTGATTCTGCGCCATGGCTGGTACACCGAAAATTACCTGGCGAGTGTTCCAGCGGCCCTGCAGCACGGTGTTCTTGTGGGCTGTGCCGGTGAGGGAAGAATCGCCTCAGCAACCCGTGCAGACTATGCCGCTGCCGATGCCGATGCCGATGCCGATGCCGCCATTCTGCTGGCGGATCATCAGAGCAACAACGTGTATGAGTTGGCAGGGGATGAGGCTTACACATGAAGCGACTTTGTAGTGGAACTTAGCCGCCAGTCGCATCAGACCATCCCCTATCGGAATCTGCCCCAGGCGGACTACTGCCAGGTCTTGCAGCAGGCTGGCATTCCTGAAGTGCTCGCTGTGATGCTGGCGGAATCAGATGCCGAAGCCTCAGCAGGGGGACTGTTCGACGACAGCATGACCTTGAGCCGATCGATTGGCCGTCCCACGACACCCCTGCGTGACGCGATCACAACGGCGCTCGGCGCCTAACCCTTCCGCAGAGCGCCACCGGTGGTCGCACGATCAGGGGAACAGCCACTGCATGGGAATGGAGGCCCGCACACACAAGACCATCACCGTACGGTCTGACCTTGTGTCGTCGTTGTACGTCCTGGCCACTCGATGGCCTGCTCCACCAGCACACCTGACGGCATCCTGCCGTCCTGCAGCACATCTGCTGTGCAGGCTTTCAGAGTTGGATTTCTGGATAGGGTTGTAACGAGAGAAGAATCTGAAGCAGGAAGGTGAAGAGATGAGAATCGCGCAGATTGCCACCCTTCATGAGAGGGTTCCGCCCGTCGGCTATGGAGGAACAGAACGGGTTGTTCACTATCTCACCGAAGAGCTGGTGCGACGGGGCCATGACGTGGTTCTGTTTGCCAGCGGTGACTCTCAGACCAGCGCGAAGCTCTGCGCCTGCGTCCCTGAGGCCCTGCGTCTGAGCCGGCAGGTGGCTGACGCCAGCGTTCACAACGCGATCCAGCTCGACCGCGTGCTCGAGCAACTCGATAACTTCGACATCCTCCATTTCCACAACGGCCACACCCATTTCCCCCTGTCCAACCTGCTGGGCATTCCCCATCTGAACACCCTGCACGGCCCCCTGCATGCGCCCGAGCAGAAGCTGTTGTACACCCACTTCCATCAGGTGCCCCTGGTCTCGATCTCCGAAAACCAGCGTCAGCCCGTGCCCGGGGCCAACTGGCTCGGCAACGTTTACCACGGGCTGCCCAATGATCTGTATCGCTACCAGGCCACACCCCACCCCTACCTGGCCTTCGTCGGCCGCATCTCACCGGAGAAGCGGCTGGATCGCGCTATCGCCATCGCCTCGGCGGTGGGCCTGCCGTTGAAGGTGGCCGCCAAGATCGATCCGGTCGATACCCCCTATTTCCACGAACAGATCGAGCCGCTGCTGCGCGACAACCCGCTGGTGGAGTTCATTGGTGAGGTGGACGATGCCGGCAAGCAGGATCTGCTGGGCCATGCGCTCGCCCTGCTGTTTCCGATCGATTGGCCCGAACCCTTCGGTCTGGTGATGATCGAGGCCAACGCCTGCGGCACGCCGGTGATCGCCTGGCGCAACGGCTCGACTCCGGAGGTCATCCGCCACGGGGTCAACGGCTACCTGGTGGCCTCGATCGAGGAGGCCATCGACGCGGTCGGCCAGCTGGAGAAGCTGGACCGATCACGGGTCCGCAGCCACTTCGAGGTGTGTTTCTCCGTCTGTCGCCAGGCCGAAGACTACGAGCAGCTCTACCGCCACCAGATCCAGGCCCGCCGCTGCCACAGCCCCGCTCACCGGACTCCGGTGCATGCCTGATCCGCTGCATCCGTTCGTCCTCAAAAACGAAGAAACTTTCGCGATTCTGGATTCCCGCGGCGAGATCTGCCCGGATGTCCAACACGAGGCCGGCATCTTCCACCGCGGCACGCGCCACGTCAACCGGCTGCAGGTGTTGCTGTGGGGGCGGCCACCGCTGGTGCTGAGCGCCACCGAGCGTGGGTCGGTGGGGGTGCTCGTCAGCCATCTCAGCAACAACGACGGCGGTGCCGAAGGTACCGCCGCGATGACGATCCATCTGGAGCGAAGCACCGTCCTGACAGCCACTGCCTGCCTGCAGCAGTTCTGCTTCACGAGCTATGGCGACCGGCCCGTCACGATGCCTTTCGTCCTGCGTCTCGATACGGATTTCCGGGACATCTTCGAGGTGAGGGGCTATGCCAGGTCGGAGCGAGGCCGCACCGTCCGTCGCGGCGTGGACGGCACCCTGGAGCTCATCTACAGGGGCCTGGATGGGGAGGATCGAGTGACGGTCCTGCGCCTCAGCGATCCCGTGCAGGACGTGGGCGAAGACCATATCGGGCTGCAGATCACCCTGGAGCCCAGGCAGACCCGGAGGATCTTCCTGGTGCTGGATTTCCACCCCCTTTCCAGGCCGCTGGGCGTGGAGGATCATTACAACGCCGCCATGGTCGCCACGATCCAGCGCTTCCGGGACGCCCGGCGCAGCGCCGCTTCGGTGGTCAGCGACAACCCGTCCTTCAACAGCTGGTTGATGCGCTCCTTCTCCGACGTGCACCTGCTGGCCAGCCAGGTGGAGGATGGCCTCTATCCCTACGCCGGAGTGCCCTGGTTCAGCTGTCCCTTCGGCCGTGACGGGCTGATCACGGCGCGCCAGATGCTGATGGTGGAACCCCGCCTGGCGCGGGGCGTGCTGGGCTACCTGGCCAGCCGCCAGGCACGTGTCGATGATCCCGCCCACGACGAGGAGCCGGGCAAGATCCTGCATGAGTCACGACTGGGTGAGATGGCGGCGCTTGGAGAAGTTCCGTTCTCCAGGTATTACGGCGCCGTCGACTCCACGCCGTTGTTTCTGATGCTGGCGGGCGATTATCTCTGTCGCAGTGACGATCAGGACTTCATCGCCGGCCTGCTGCCTGAACTGCTGGCGGCCATGGCCTGGATCCACAGGGCGGAAGCCAGCAGCTTCGATGGCTTCCTGCGTTACCTTCGCGCGGCCAAGAACGGCCTGCGCAACCAGGGCTGGAAGGATTCTGATGACGCGATCCACCACGCCGATGGTCGATTGGCCGACGGCTCGATCGCCCTCTGCGAAGTGCAGGCCTACGCCTACGGCGCCCGCCGCTCGCTCGCTTCCATTCTTCACCGCCTGGGCAGACCCTCGGAAGCGGAGGGGCTGCTGGAGGAGGCCGCCGCCTTGCGCCACCGCTTCCACCAGGCCTTCTGGACGCCCTCGATCGATTCCTATGCGCTGGCCCTCGATGGCGAAGGCCGGCCCTGCCAGGTGCGGGCGTCCAATGCCGGACACTGCCTCTGGACTGGCATCGCCACCACGGAGGCGGCGGCGGCCATTGCCCGGCAGCTGATGGCCCCCACCAGCTTCAACGGCTGGGGCGTCCGCACCCTCGAGGAACGGGAGCATCGCTACAACCCGATGAGTTATCACAACGGCTCCGTCTGGCCCCACGACAACGCCCTGATCGGCATGGGACTGGCCCGTTATGGCCACCGCTCCGAGACCATGCAGATCCTCACCGGCCTGTTCGAGACCGCCAGTGCGGTGCCGATGTTCCAGCTGCCGGAACTGTTC
Organism: Bordetella parapertussis; assembly: GCA_943370335.1. Lineage (GTDB taxonomy): Bacteria > Cyanobacteriota > Cyanobacteriia > PCC-6307 > Cyanobiaceae > Cyanobium. The sequence goes on from CALRQM020000032.1 coordinate 7,426, forward strand.
TGCGGTTTCCCGCGCCGGGAGGAGGAGGGGCCCACCTTCTACCCGGTGGCCTGCAGCCCCCAGGCCTGGGCCAGCGCCAGCGTGTTCGGCCTGCTGGAGGCGATCACCGGCATGGCGATCGAGCGGGAGCACGGCAGCAGCCGGGTGCAGGTGCGCCTGCACAACCCCTGCCTGCCGAGGGGACTGAACCTCCTCGACATCAACGGACTGCGGCTGGGGGACGAGGAGATCAATCTGCAGTTCCACCGCAGCGACCACGACGTGGGCGTGATGGTGCGCGGTCGGTCACCCGGGGTGGATGTGTTGATCATGAAGTGAACGGCCGGGCTCGATTCGCCGGTCACCCCGGCATGTCAGCGCGGGAGCAGCGAAATCCGGCACAGCGTTCCAGACTTTCGAACTGCCCCCGGGACCCTCCCGCCATGACCGCCTTTCGTGCCGCTCTCGTGCTGCTGTGGCTGGCCGTGGCCGGCTACACAGCGGTGGTGGTGGCGCACTACGGCATCGATCTGGTGCGTGTCTTCGTCTCGGACTTTCTGGCGATGGGCTGGCCCGGGCAGTTCGATCTGGATTTCCTGGGCCTGCTGCTGCTCACGGGCCTCTGGGTGGCCTGGAGAGATGACTTCTCCGCCAAGGGACTGGGCCTTGGCCTGCTGGCCGCGGTGGGCGGGATTCTGTTTCTGGCGGCCTATCTGCTGGTGGTGTCCCTCCAGGCCAACGGCAACATGAAGCAGGTTCTGCTGGGCGCCCGCAGGGCCGCCGCCTAGCGGTGGCGAGGCTCCCGGTGGTTCAGCCGATGCCGGTGCGGCAGAGGTCGAGCACGTCGGCCATCGAGCGGATCTGGTCCATGGTGGTGCGCAGCTGGGCGGCGCTGAGCAACTCGACCCGAAGGTCGATGCGGGCCGGTTTGCCGGCGCTGGTGCGCACCCGGGCATCGCTGACGTTGATGCGGTGGTCGGAGAGGCGCATCAGGATGTCTTTGAGCACCCCTACCCGATCGAGCACCTCGATCCTGAGCCGCACCGGGTAGCGCCGCTGCTGCGCCTCTCCGAGTGGGTTCCAGCGCACCGGCAGCCGCCGTTCCACCGGCACCTGGGGGACATTGGCGCAGTCCTGGCGGTGGATCGTGATGCCATGGTTGCCCAGGGCCACCGTGCCGACGATCCCCTCGCCGGGCAGGGGGCTGCAGCAGCCGCCCAGGCGATATTCCAGTCCCTCCAGCCCCAGGATCGGGCTGTTGGAGGGATGCCCGTGGGTGGTCTGGCGTGGCTGGGCCGCCGCCACGCCGGCGGCCACCTCTTCGTTGGTGGGCGCAGGGGCGGCGGCGGCGGTGCTCAGGCGCACCTCCTCCCGCAGCCGGTTCAGCACCTGCTGCAGGGTGACGCCGCCGAATCCAAGGGCTGCCAGCAGATCCTCGGTGCCCACCAGGTTGCAGCGCTTCGCCACCCGGGCGATCGCCTCCCCGTTGAGCAGGGCATCGAAGCCGTCACGGCCCAGTTCCCGCTCCAGCATCTCGGTGCCCCGCTGGATGTTGTCGTCGCGGTGGCTGCGCTTGTACCAGCCGCGGATACGGTTGCGGGCCGTGGGGGTGGCCACGAAGTTGAGCCAGTCGAGGCTCGGATGGGCGTTCTTGGCCGTGATCACCTGCACGAAGTCTCCGTTCTGCAACGGCGTGGCCAGGGGACAGAGGCGGTCGTTGATGCGCACGCCCTGGCAGTGGTTGCCCACCTCCGAGTGGATGCGGAAGGCGAAGTCGACGGCGGTGGAGCCCTTGCGCAGCCCCACCACGTCCCCCTTGGGGGTGAACACGAACACCTCCTCGTCGAACAGGTCCTCCTTGATCGAGGCCAGGAAGTCGCTGCTGTCCTCGCCGCCGTCGTCCTTCTGCCAGTCGACCAGCTGCCGCAGCCAGTTGAAGCGTTCGGTGTCACCGGCGGCCGGCGAGCCCCCTTCCTTGTACTTCCAGTGGGCGGCGATGCCGTACTCGGCCACCTGGTGCATGTCGGTGGTGCGGATCTGCACCTCGATGGGCCGGTGGCGGCCGATCACCGCCGTGTGCAACGACTGGTAGCCGTTGGGCTTGGGCAGGCCGATGTAGTCCTTGAAGCGTCCGGGGATCGGCCGGAAAATGTCGTGCACCACCGCCAGCGCCCGGTAGCAGCTCTCCACGCCCGGACAGAGGATGCGCAGCGCCGCCACGTCGTAGATCTCGTGGAAGGCCTTCTGCTGGCGCTGCATCTTGCTCCAGATGCCATACAGGTGCTTGGGCCGGCCACTCACCTCGCAGTCCTGCAGGCCCGCCGCGGCCAGGCGATCGCGCAGCAGCTGCACCGTCGCCCCCAGCCGTTCCTCCCGTTCGCTGCGCTTGGTGGCGACCTGCTGCTGCACGTCGCGGTAGGACTCGGGCTCCAGCACCTTGAAGGCCAGATCCTCCAGTTCCCACTTGAAGCGGCCGATGCCCAGCCGGTTGGCCAGGGGGGCGTAGATGTCGCGGGTTTCCCGGGCGATGCGCTGCTGCTTCTCGGGCTTGAGGGCCCCGAGGGTGCGCATGTTGTGCAACCGGTCGGCCAGCTTGACCAGCACCACCCGGATGTCGCTGGCCATGGCCAGGAACATGCGCCGCAGGTTTTCCGCCTGGGCCTCGGTGCGGTTGGTGAAATGGATGCCGCCCAGCTTGGTGACCCCCTCCACCAGGGCGCGCACCTCCTCGCCGAAGCGGGCCTCGATCTCCTCGGTGGTGACCTGGGTGTCCTCCACCACATCGTGGAGGAAGCCGGCGGCGATCACCGCCGTGCTGGCGCCGATGTCACGCAGCAGTCCGGCGACGGCGATCGGATGGACGATGTAGGGCTCGCCGCTGGCCCGGAACTGGCCGTCGTGGAGCTGGTAGGCGAAGTCGAAGGCCGTGGCCACCAGGGCCTCCGGATCGACAGGGAGCGACTCCTGGCCGGCGGGCTGCCGTTGCTGCAGGCTCTGGCGCAGCCAGGCCGGCAGGGGGACGCCGTAGGTGCGCTCGGGAACTTCAAGGGCCTGGGAGGCGGCGGACGCCTGGGCAGCCATCGGGGGCGCTGGCGCGGCTTCGAGCGTCCCATCCCCACCAGAAGCTGGGACCGAGGCGTAGGCCACCGGAGAGGAACCTGGATCCGGCGCCACTCTCAGCATCACACCCTTCAGGGTCACCCCATGGTATGGGGCAATCGTCACGAACCAGGGGATTTGCGCATTCGGCCATCCAGACTGGGCGCCGCCGGTGTCGTCCATGGCCCTGAGAGCCCCGTCCTCGCCAGCGGCCCCGGTGCTGCGGATCGGTGCCCTGCAGGTGCGCTATCCCGGCAGCGGGCAGCCCACCCTCGATGGCCTCGACCTGACGCTGTCGGCCGGCGAGCGCCTCGCCCTGGTGGGCCCTTCGGGCTGCGGCAAGAGCACCGTTGCCCGGGCCGTGCTGCAGCTGCTGCCCCCCGGCAGCAGCTGCGAGGGGGAGCTGCTGCTGACCGGCCAGGACCCCCGCCAACTCCGGCGCGCCGCCCTGCGCCGGCTGCGGGGCGAAGCGGTGGGCCTGGTGTTCCAGGACCCGATGACCCGGCTCAACCCCCTGCTCACCATCGGCGAGCACCTGCGGGACACCCTGGCCGCCCACCGCGGCGGGGGCCGCCAGCGGGCCCGGGAGCTGCTGGCCCGGGTGGGCATCGACCCGGGGCGCTACGGCAGCTTTCCCCATGAATTCAGCGGCGGCATGCGCCAGCGCCTGGCCATCGCCCTGGCCCTGGCCCTCCAGCCGCCCCTGGTGATCGCCGATGAACCCACCACCAGCCTGGATGTGGCCGTGGCCGGGCAAGTGATGGCCCAGCTGAGCGATCTCTGCGCCGAAACCGGCAGCGCCCTGCTGCTGATCAGCCACGACCTGGCCATGGCCGGCCGCTGGTGCGACCGCATCGCCGTGCTCGACCAGGGGCGTCTGGTGGAGGAGGCCCCCAGTCGCCAGCTGCTCACGGCCCCCGCCTCCCCGCTGGCCCAACGGCTGGTGGGGGCCGCCCGGCTGAGGGAGGGCGGCCACAGCGAGGCCCCCGCCGCCGCACCGGTGCTGCTGGAGGTGGAGGAACTGCGCAGTTGGCACCCGCTGCCTTCCCTGCCCTGGCAACCGCGCTGGATCAAGGCGGTGGATGGCATCAGCCTGACGCTGCATGAGGGCGAAACCATCGGTGTGGTGGGGGCCTCGGGCTGCGGCAAGAGCAGCCTCTGCCGCGCCCTGATGGGACTGGCGCCCGTGCGGGGCGGGGCGGTGCGGCTCCAGGGGGTCGACCTGCGCCAGCTGCGGGGCCGCTCCCTGCGGCGGGCGCGGCGTCGGCTGCAGATGGTGTTCCAGGACCCCCTGGCCTGCCTCAACCCCCAGATGACGGTGGGGGAGGCGGTGGCCGACCCCCTGCTGATCCATGGGCTGGCCAGCCGTCCGGAGGCCCGCCGCCGAGCCCGGCAGCAGCTGGCCCTGGTGGGGCTGGATCCACCCGAGTCCTTCGAAGACCGGCTGCCCCGCCAGCTCTCGGGCGGTCAGCAGCAGCGGGTGGCGATCGCCCGGGCCCTGATCCTGGAGCCCCAGGTGCTGCTCTGCGATGAGAGCGTCAGCATGCTGGACGCCGAGGTGCAGGCCGAGGTGCTGGCCCTGCTGCGGCACCTGCAGGACCAGCTCGGCCTGGGCCTGCTGTTCATCACCCACGACCTCTCGGTGGCCGGCGGCTTCTGCCACCGGGTGCTCGTGCTCGACGGCGGCCGGGTTGTGGAGGAGGGCGCCGGTGCCGAGCTGCTGAGCCATCCCCAGGCCGCCATCACCCGCACCCTGGTGGAGGCCTGCCCGCGCCTGCCCGCCCTGCCCTGACGCCCCTTCACGCCCGCCCGCCATGCTGCGCCGCCTGCTCGTCCGCGCCCGCTACCTCACCCTCGTTCCGATCCTGGCGCTGCTGGCCAGCTGCCTGGCCCTGTTCATCCGCGGCAGCCGGCTGATCCTGGAGCAGTTGCGGCTGGCCCTGGTCAGCATCACCGACCTGGTGGATCTCAACCGCTTCGAGATGGACATTCTCGAGGGGATCGACCTGCTGCTGGTGGGAACGGGCTGCCTGGCCCTGGCGATCGGCATGTTCTCGCTGTTCATCAGCGAGCTGAAACTGCCGAAGACCCTCAGCTTCCGAAACTTCCACGAAGTGAAGGGCATGTTCGCCAACTTCATCATCCTGGCGATGGCGATCTCCTTCCTCGAACTACTCAACAGCTTCGATGCCGAAGACCCCTCCCACGCCGTCTCCGGCGCCGACATCTTCTTCCCCGGCGCCGGCATGGCCGTGGTGACCCTGGCCCTGCTGGCCTTCAAATACTGGGGCGGGGAGCGGGAGGACCATCACTACGGGGAACCGCCGGAGCGCGAGTGATCCCGCCCCATCCAACGGCTCAGGGAAGGGCGCGCAGCAGGTCGGCGATCAGCAGGTCGTCGAGGGACAAAAGGCCGCCACCGGAGGTGATCAGCACCAGGGACATCACCACGTACATCGCCGCCTTCTCCCAGCTGGGCGGTTCTCCGACGCCCATCGGTCCGGCGTAGTCACCCGCGGGGATCTGGTAAGGATCGGGAGCGATGAACGGGGTACCGGAGACAGTTTCGAGCACCATGGCGTAGGCCATCGACACCAGAATCGCCAGGGCCGCCAGGGGGGTGAGCAGCCCGGGGATCAGGGCGATCCCGGCGCCCCACATCGAGGCCGCCGAGAGAAAACAGAGCCATTCCGGCGTCTTCATCGCCGTCGACCATGTCTTGAGGTTGCGCAGCTTCGGCCAGCCGTGGCGGATGAAGGCCACCCCCACGAACAGCCGCAGCACCAGCAGTCCCACCGCCGCGGCCTGGGAAGGGCCGCTGGGCACGAGCAACGTGACGATCTCGAGATCCATGGATGGGCGACGCAGCGGAACGGCCTGCCGGCACAACGTAAGCCGGGTGGGCCATCGGCGCCGCGGCAGGGCGAAACCGCCTCCCCTGGCCATCATGCGAAGCAGGAACCCCTGCCACCTCCCCCCGCCGACACCATGACCCCATCCACGGCGACCCTGCCGTCCCCGGGAAGCAGTGCCCCCTTGGGAGCTTCCCTCAGCGATGGCGGTGTCAACTTCAGCCTCTACGCCCGGCGGGCGACGTCAGTGGAGCTGTGCCTGTTCAACCGCGTCGAGGAGGCCGAGCCCAGCCAGCGCCTCGCCCTCGATCCCGCCCGGCACCGCACCGGTGACTACTGGCATGTCTGGGTTGAGGGGATCGGCCCTGGCCAGCTCTATGGCTGGCGGGTGGAGGGCCCCCGTCAGCCGCAGCTGGGGATGCGCTTCGATCCGGCCAACCTGCTGCTCGATCCCCATGGGCTGGCTGTGGCGATGCCGCCGGAGTACGGCCGCGCCCCCGGCCGCAGCAGCGCCGGTGATTGGAGCACCGCCATGAAGAGCGTGGTGGCCGATCCGCACGCCTACGACTGGCAGGGGGATCGCCCGCTGCACCGGCCCTCCCGTGAGACGGTGATCTACGAGCTGCATGTGCGCGGCTTCACCGCCCATCCCAGTGCCGGTGTGCCGCCGGAGCAGGCCGGCACCTACCGGGGCCTGATCAGCAAGATCCCCTACCTCCAGGACCTGGGCATCACGGCGGTGGAACTGTTGCCGGTGTTCGCCTTCGATCCCCTGGCGGCCCCCGATGGCCTTCGCAACTACTGGGGCTACCAGCCGGTCTCCTTCTTCGCCCCCCATCCGGGCTATGCCTGCAGCAGCGATCCCCTGGCGGTGATCGATGAGTTCCGCGACCTGGTCAAGGCGCTGCACCGCGCCGGCATCGAGGTGATCCTCGATGTGGTGTTCAACCACACCGCCGAAGGGGACGCCGATGGCCCCTGCTTCTGCTTCCGCGGGGTGGCGGACCGGGACTACTACCTGCAGAACGACGATGGCACCTACATCGACGACACCGGCTGCGGCAACACCCTCAACGCCAACCATCCGGTGGTGCGGCGCCTGATCCGCCACAGCCTGCGCCACTGGGTGCAGCATCTGCACGTGGATGGTTTCCGCTTCGATCTGGCTTCGGTGCTGGACCGGGACCAGAACGGCCAGCCAACGCCCCTGTCGCCGATCCTCTGGGACATCGACACCGACCCGGTGCTGGCGGGCACCAAGCTGATCGCCGAGGCCTGGGATGCCGCCGGCCTCTACCAGGTGGGCAGTTTCGTCGGCGACAACTGGCAGGAGTGGAACGGGCGCTTCCGCGACGATGTGCGCCGCTTCATCAAGGGGGACCGGGGCCTGGCGGCCAGCGTCGGCCAGCGGCTGATCGGAAGCCCCGACATCTACGGCCACAAGCAGCGGGAGGCCGAGGCCAGTGTCAACTTCATCACCTGCCACGACGGCTTCACCCTGGCCGACCTGGTCAGCTACGACGGCAAGCACAACGACGCCAACGGCGAGAACAATCGCGACGGCAGCGACGACAACGCCAGCTGGAACTGCGGCGTCGAGGGGTCCACGCAGGACGCCGAGGTCCTGGCCCTGCGCGCCCGCCAGAGCCGCAACCTGCTGACCCTGCTGCTGCTGGCCACAGGCACGCCGATGCTGGCCATGGGGGACGAGATGGGCCGCAGCCAGCAGGGCAACAACAACGCCTACGCCCAGGACAACGCCATCAGCTGGCTCGATTGGTCGCTGCTGGAGCACCAGGCCGACCTGCACCGCTTCGTGCGGGAACTGGTCCGGTACCGCCAGCAGCGGGATGTGGTGGTCCATGCCCGCAGCCTCAGCCTCGGCGAGCTGGTGCAACGCCATCAGGTGAGCTGGCATGGGGTCGAGCCGAACCAGCCCGACTGGAGCGACAGCTCCCATGCCTTCGCCGTGACGATCACCAGCGTCGGTCAACGGTTCCGCTGGCACGCCATGGTCAACGCCTGGTGGGAACCGCTGCCATTCCGCCTGCCCACCGCCGAAGCCGGCCAGGACACCTGGCAACGCTGGATCGACACCTCCCGGCCCAGCCCGGAGGACGTGCTGCCCTGGGGCAGCGCGCCGGCCCCGGTGGGGGACACCTACACGCTGGAGCCCCGCTCGGTCGTGGTGCTCACCGTGGAGCTCAGCCCTGGAGCAGCTGCAGCCGATGGCCATCCGGATCGGCCAGCTGCAGGGCACGGCTAGCCCCGATCGCCTCGGCCTGATCCCCCAACGTGATGATCCCGCCGGAGATCAGACGGCCGCCGAGGGCCTCGGCCCGAGCGGCGATCGGCTCCAGATCGGCCACCCACAGGCGCAGCTGCCAGTGGGCCAGGTCCTGGGGGCCCTGGTCGGCGGGCATCGGCCGGCCACCGCTGGGCTCGCGGTAGTCGAGGCACTCGACCCCGGCGCCGCTGGGGCAGCGGTGGCCGGTGATGTGCACCCGGGTTCCCGCCAGTCCATCGAGGCCATCCTGCTCCGGGCCGCTGTTGACGCCATCCCCCCCGGCGGCGAGGCCCAGGAGCTCCCGGTAGAAGCGGCCGCTGGCGGCGGTGTCGGCGATGCCGATGGCGCTGTGGTCGAGGCCCAGCAGCGGCCCGGGCGCCCCAACGTGCCAGCGGGCCTCCCCCTTGTCCGGCGGGAACTGCAGCAGCTCCAGCGGATGGCCCTCCGGGTCGCGGAACTTGTAGGCCACGATGCCGGCGGCGGCCGTGTTCCAGTCCGGTAGCCGCTGGGGCGCCGCGGAGATCGGCGTGATCCGCCCGGCCGCGAAGGCTGGCTGCAGCAGGGCCAGGGCCGCCGCCATGTCGTTCACCACCAGGCAGCCGTGCTGGAACCAGCGGTCGTTGCTGCGGGAATCGGCCGGGACCGGCCGGCCAGGCCGGGTGCCGGGGGCCAGCGCGAGCACCTCGCTGACCTCCAGCACCTCCGCTCCGATGGCCAGCCGCAGCAGCTTGAGGCGGGCGCCAGGCAGGCCCACCAACTGGGCGTAGGGGCCGCCCTCCAGCACCACCGCCTCCCCCAGGCGCCGGAAGCCCAGGCAGGTCTCGAAGAAGGCGGCACTGGCCTCAGCATCGCCCGTGGTGAAGCCGAAGCTGTCGATGAGGGGAAGCGTCATCACGGAAGGGCCACCACGGGGTTCTGCCGGCCCAGGCTGAGAACCCCTCCGATGCAGATCAGCACGGTCCCCACCACCACGCCCGCGTTCGGGATCTGAGCGAACCAGATCCAGCCGATCAAGCCGGCGAAGATCACAGAGGAATACTGGAAAGCCCCGATGGAGCTGGGGTCGGCATAGCTGTAGGCGCGGATCAGCAGAAACTGGAAGCTGAGCAGACAGATGGCCGAGGCCAGCACCCCCAGGAACTGGTCCGGCGTGATGCTGTGGAATCGACCCACCATCATCAGAGTGGAGACCAGGCCGCCGATGGTCAGAAAGTAGAAAAGCTGCGTCAATGCAGACTCGCTCCTGCCAAGAGCTTTCACCGCCAGAAACTCGATGGCGCAGACGAATCCTGCCGCCAGACCGAGCAGATCGCCGGGCTTGTCAAGGATGCTGGCATTGGGCTGAACGACAATCACCATTCCAGCGAATCCCACCGCCAGGGCCTTCCAGAGGCTGGGAGGTATGCGCTGCCTGAGCACCAGCCAGGCCAGCAACGGGATGAACATGGGCGTCGTATTCAGAAGCACGTTGGCATTGACAAGATTCACCAGCTTGGCCGCCGACATGAACAGGAGAAAACCTCCCATGCCCATGCCGCCGCGGAGAAGATGCAGGGGCAACACGCGCGTGGGCAGGTCGCGGCCGCCACGCACGACCAGCAGGGGAATCAGCAGGACCAGCGCCAGAACGAACGTGAGCCAGGTGAACATCAGGGCATCCATGGCGGTGCCCACCGCCCGCGCAAACGCGCTCTGAAACGTATTGGCCAGGAAGGCCGCGACCAGCAGGGCCGCTCCTTTTGCCACCGAAGGACTGACCTGCCCATTCCTGGTCCCGTCCGGCTCGTGCAACGCATCGCCGTCCATCGGGCTGGTTCCACTCGGTTCCGCCACAGACTAGGGGCCATGGGGCGTGATGCCACGGCCCCTGCATCTTGATGGTGAGTTTCCGATGCTGACCCCATCCATTCCGTGGGCCTGATCGGTGGTCGTCCCTAGGATGAACCCGTGGATGTCCCACCACATTCTTTTGCTGGCCCCACCCGATGACGAGCTCCAACCCCCTGGCCGGCAAGGCCCTCTCCACCCTGCTGCAAGGCAAGGTCGCCATTGTCACCGGTGGTAACAGCGGCATCGGCAAATCCATCGTTGAGTATCTGGCGGAACTCGGCGCCAAGGTGGTGATCGATTACCGCTCCCATCCCGAAGTCACCGAAGAGCTGGAACGTGAAATCGGCGCCTATGGCGGCAGCAGCTTCGGGGTTCAGGCCGATGTGGGCAAGCTCGATGACCTGCAGCGGCTGGTGGACGCCACCGTGGCGAAATACGGTCGGCTCGATGTGATGATCAACAACGCCGGCATCGAAACCCGCACCTCGATCCTCACCACCACCCCGGACAACTTCGACAAGGTTCTGGATGTCAACCTGCGCGGCGTCTTCTTCGCCACCCAGTTCGCCGCCAAGCAGATGATCGCCCAGGGGGGAGGCGGCCGCATCATCAACATCTCCTCGGTGCACGAGGACTGGCCGATGCCCGACAACACCCCCTACTGCTGCGCCAAGGGCGGCGTGCGCATGCTCACCCGCACCGCGGCCCTCGAGCTGGCACCCCATGGCATCACGATCGTCAACGTCGGCCCTGGCGCCGTGGCCACGCCGATCAACGATTCCACGATGAACAATCCCGAGCTGCTGGCCAAGCTCAACGCCGCCATCCCGATGGGCCGCATGGCCCAGCCGGAGGAGATCGCCAAGGTGGTGGGCTTCCTGGCCAGCGACGCCGCCAGCTACATCACCGCCACCACGATCTTCGCCGATGGGGGCCTGATGCACAGCAGCCCGGGCCTCTGAGCGGGGGCCGGCGGGCGGGCAGCGTGGGGTCTCCGGCTCTTCATGCCGCCGCCGGCTGCTCCTCGGTTTCGGCAGCGGAGTCCTCCGCCCGTTCCGCCCGCTCCAGGCCCACCTCCACGCCCATGTGCTGATCTGTCCGGCCGGTGATCAACAGACTGGCCCGCTGCTGGGTGGCGATCACCCACAGCCACTTGGTCAGGAGAGTGACGCGGTTCTCATTGGCGGGCATGAACGCCAGGTGGGCCAGACCCCAGAGCAGCCACCCCAGCGGCCCGGTGAACTTGAGACCCCGCAGGTCGGCCACGGCGAAGAGGGGACCGATCACAGCCATGCTGCCGAAGTCGAACCAGCGGAAGGGGGCCTGTCGCTGTCCGCCCAGCTGGGCCAGCAGATCCAGGGCCACCCAGCCCCCCATCTGCACCGCCGGGCCGGCCATGCCCGGCAGGGGCTTGCCATCGACCGTATGGGAATAGGAGCAGAGATCGCCCACCACCCGGATCTCGGGATGGCCGGCAATCGAGAAATCGGGCTCGACCACCACCCGTCCGCCGCGATCGACCGTGCACCCGGTGCGGTCCGCCAGCAGTTTGCCGAGGTGGGAGGCGCGCACCCCGGCACTCCAGCAGATGGTGGCACCCTCAAGCACCCGCTCGCCGGGGGTTCCCGGCGCCGGTGCCTTGAAGGCCACGGTGAGGCGGCCCGCCTCCATGCTCTGCACCCGGCCGCCCAGCACCAGCTCGACACCACGGGAGACGAGGTAATCACCCGCCGCTTTGGACAGCGACGGATCCATGGCCCGCAGCAGCCGATCGCCGGGGTCCACAAGCACCACGCGGCAGAGCTCGGGATCCAGCTGGCGGAAGTCGCGCGCTGCCGCGTGGCGCATCAGCTCGTTGATCGATCCGGCCAGCTCGCAGCCGGAGGGGCCACCGCCGACCACCACCACCGACTGCAGGAAGCGACAGCGTTCAGCATCCGGGGTCTGCTCGGCCTCCTCCAGGGCCGCCAGCACCCGCCGCCGGATCTCATCGGCGTGCTCGAGGATCTTCATCGGTGGCGCCAGTTCGCGCCACTCCTCATGACCGAAGTAGGTGCTGCCGGAGCCGGTGGCCAGGATCAGGCTGTCGTAGCGCAGGCGGCGATCGTTGAAGACCACCTCCCGGGAGGCGGCGTCGAGATCGACCACCTCGCCCAGCAGCACCTGCACATTGGCCGCCTTGGCCAGCAACAGCCGCAGGGGCGTGGCCACATCGCCCTCGGACACCAGGCCGGAGGCCACCTGATAGAGCAGGGGCTGAAAAAGGTTGAAATTGCGCTTATCCACAAGCGTCACTCGCACGGGCTTGCCGGCCAGCCGGTGGGCCGCTTTTAGGCCGGCAAAGCCTCCACCCACGATCACCACATGGGGCCAGCTCTTCATCACGGCGTCGCGCGGCTCAAGCTCAAGAAAGAAGCGTTCTTTCGCCATCGATGGGGTCGGCAGCATGACTGCAAGGTAGGGGCAATCTCCCGATCGGCGTGCTCTGCCCTGCCAGGATGAAGAGTCCCTCACCCGCTCCCTGCCCGTGTCGCTCTCCGCCCTGCAGGCCTTCCTCAGCAGCGCCGCCACCGATGGGCAGCTGCGCCAGAAACTCCAGGCCGCCGCTGGTGTCGACGACATCGTCGCGCTGGCCAGCAGCCACGGCCACGACTTCAGCAAGGCCACCCTCCTCAAGGCCCATGCCGCCGCCATCGGCAGCGCCCCGGACCACACACTGGAAGCGATCAACAGCTGGGGCGACGCCCTGATGCAGGCCTTCGGCGCCAGCGAAAAGGATTGAGCAGGGTTGTCCGGTCAGGTCGGGATTTCGCCACAATGCTGTAGCAAATGATCACAGACCCAGGACAGCCGCCGGGGTCTGGCCATGGTGAAGGTGCCCAGCGTGGCCGGTGCCCGATGCAGCAACTGCTGCCAGCCCTCAATGATCACAACCTGCCCTGGATGGACACCCTCCATCCGATCGTGGTCCACTTCGTCATCGCCATGGCGGTCATCAGCGTGGTCTTCGATCTGATCGGCGTTGTGCTGCGCCGGCCGAATCTGTTTGAAGTCAGCTTCTGGAACCTGCTCTTCGCCACAGGAGCCATCTTCGTGGCAATCATCTTCGGTCAGGTGGAAGCGGGCCTGGCCGATCCCTACGGCGCCTCGCGCTCGATCCTCAACCTGCACAGCACCCTGGGCTGGTCGTTGGCCGGCATCCTCTCGGTGCTCACCGGCTGGCGCTACGTGTTGCGCAACCGCGACCCCGAGACCCTGCCGCTGCCCTTCCTGGCCGCCGGCGGGGTGCTGGCCGCGCTGGTGGTGGTGCAAGTCACCCTGGGCAACCAGTTGATCTGGGTGTACGGCCTGCACACGGTGCCGGTGGTGGCCGCCGGCCGTGCCGGACTGATCTGATGGCTGTCTCCCTTCTCCAGGCCGAGGCCCCGATCCAGCAGCTGGGTGATTGGCTGGGGCCCAACGACCTGCCCTACAGCCTGCCGATCCATCCGAATCTGGTCCATTTCACGATCGGGCTGTTCGTGATCGCCATCGCCTTTGACGTCGTCGGCGCTCTCTACCCGATCGAGAAGCGGGTGTTCCGCTTCCTGGCCCTGCCGATCACCCGGGCGGGTTTCCACGATGTCGGCTGGTACAACCTGCTGGCCTGCGCCGTCGTCAGCTTCTTCACCGTGGCGGCGGGGTTCTTCGAGATGCTGCTGGCGGTGCCGCTCCCCGGCGTCACCAGCAGCATCGGGCTCCAGAGCATGGAAACCATGCTCTGGCATGGCGTCGGTGGGGTGGCGATCCTGCTGGCGATCGTCGCCATGACGGTCTGGCGGGGCTATCAGCGCTTTCTCTGGCGCCGGGACATGGGCCGCCAGGTGCAGTGGCTCTACCTGCTGGTGGGACTCGGCCTGTTCCTGGTGATCGGCCTGCACGGCACCCTCGGCGCCGAGCTGGCTGCCGAATTCGGCGTCCACATCACCGCCGACCAGCTCCTGGCCAGCGGGGCCGACCTCCGCACCGCCCTTCCCTAGGGCCCCCTCCCCATGACCTCCTCCACCCCACGCGGCCCCGGCCCCATCGCCCTGGCGGCCCTGGCCGTCTGGATCGTCCTGCTGGCCCTGATCAGCTATTGGATGGCCGGAGCGTCCCTGCGCTGGCTGCCGGTGCAGGCCTCCAATGCCGCCCCGCTGGTGGATGGCCTGTTCAGCTTCGAGACCGGCGTCGGCACCTTCGTGTTCCTGGGGGTGATCTCGGTGATGGCCTGGGTGATGCTCGTGCACCGGGCCGAGAAGTACGACGAAAGCGACGCCGAGCCGATCGAAGGCAACACCCGCCTTGAGGTGATCTGGACCGCGATCCCGCTGGTGCTGGTGATGGCCATCGCCTGGTACGCCATCCAGATCAACACTGAGCTCGGGGTGCTCGGCCCCATGGAGCACATCCATCTGCGCAGTCCCCAGGAGCAGCAGGGGGGTTACCCCGGCGACCGGCTGCCGGCGGAGCAGGTGGAGGTGATCGCCCGTCAATGGTCGTGGGAATTCCGCTATCCCAGCCAGCACGTCTCCAGCACCGAGCTGCATCTGGAGCTGAACCGGCCGATCACCTTCCGCCTGGTCTCCGAAGACGTGCTGCACGGCTTCTTCATCCCGGCCTTCCGGCTCAAGCAGGATGTGATTCCGGGGCGGGCGATCGATTTCAGCCTCACCCCCACCCGCCTAGGGCGCTACCGCCTGCGCGACTCCCAGTTCAGCGGCACCTGGTTCGCCGCCAACCAGGCCGATGTGGTGGTCGAGACCGCCGAAGACCACGCCCTCTGGCTCCGGCAGGCCGCCGCCGCCCCCCTGCAGAGCGGCCTAAGCGTGGCCTCCGCCGAGTACGCCGAGCGCCAGAACACCCCCCGCGGCGGCTGGCCCACGGTGGTGCCGGCCCCCCCGCCCCAGGTGAACGTTCCCGGTTCCAGCTCCCTTCCCCCCGACGCCTGAGGCCATGACCAGCACCACCCTCTCCCCCGAACCGCCCGCCTCCTGGCGGCGCTACTTCGGCTTCAGCACCGATGCCAAGGTGATCGGCATCCAGTACATCGTGGTGGCCTTCTTCTTCTTCCTGGTGGGTGGCCTGCTGGCCATGATCATGCGGGGCGAGCTGATCACACCCGAGGCTGACCTGGTGGATCGCACCGTGTACAACGGCCTCTACACGATGCACGGAACGATCATGTTGTTCCTGTTCATCTTTCCGGTGCTGAATGGGCTCAACAACCTGCTGATTCCCACCATGATCGGCGCCCCCGACATGGCCTTCCCGCGGCTCAACACTGCCGCCTTCTGGCTGGTGCCGGTGTTCGGCACCCTGCTGATCGCCAGCTTCTTCGTGCCCAGTGGCCCGGCCACCTCCGGCTGGTGGTCCTATCCGCCGGTGAGCCTGCAGAACCCCCTCGGCCAGCTGATCAACGGGGAGTTTCTCTGGGTGCTGGCGGTGGCGCTCTCCGGCGTCTCCTCGATCATGGGGGCGGTGAACTTCGTCACCACCATCCTGCGGATGCGGGCTCCGGGCATGGGCTTCTTCCGCATGCCCGTGTTCTGCTGGACCGCCCTGGCCGCCCAGACCCTGCAGCTGATCGGCCTGCCCGCCCTCACTGGCGGCGCCGTGATGCTGCTGCTGGATCTGAGCGTCGGCACATCGTTCTACAGGCCCGAAGGGGGCGGCGATCCGGTGCTTTATCAGCACTTCTTCTGGTTCTATTCCCACCCGGCGGTGTATGTGATCATCCTGCCGGTGTTCGGCATCTTCTCGGAGCTGTTCCCCGTCTATTCGCGCAAGCCCCTGTTCGGCTACGTCTACGTGTGCCTGGCCTCCTTCATCATCGTTGGCCTTGGGCTGATCGTCTGGGTGCACCACATGTTCCCCAGTGGCGTGACCCAGTGGATGCGCAACCTGTTCATGGTCACCACCATGCTGATCGCCGTGCCCACCGGGGTGAAGGTGTTCGCCTGGCTGGGCACCCTATGGAAAGGCAAGATCCGGCTCACCACCCCGATGCTGTTCTGCCTCGGCGGCCTGTTCAACTTCGTCTTCGCCGGCATCACCGGCATCATGCTGGCCACCGTGCCCATCGACATTCATGTCAGCAACACCTACTTCGTGGTGGGTCACTTCCACTACGTGATCTATGGCGCGGCCGTCATGGGAATCTTCGCCGCCATCTACCACTGGTTCCCCAAGTTCACCGGCCGGATGCCCTACGAGGGCCTCGGCAAGCTGCATTTCCTTCTCACCTTCGTGGGCGCCAATCTCAACTTCCTGCCCATGCATCCCCTCGGCCTGATGGGCATGCCCAGGCGGGTCTCCTCCTACGACCCGGAGTTCGCCTTCTGGAACGTGCTGGCCAGCCTCGGGGCCTTCCTGCTGGGGGTATCGGTGATCCCCTTCCTGCTCAACATGATCAGCTCCTGGGCCCGGGGTCCCAGGGCGCCTCACAACCCCTGGAACGCCATCGGCCTGGAGTGGCTCCTGCCGTCACCACCGGCGGAGGACAACTTCGGCGAGCACGTTCCCACCGTCATCAGCCGCCCCTATGGCTATGGCAGCGGTGAACCGCTGGTGGAGCACCAGGCCGAGATCGAGCGCGCGCTCACCCTTCAGGAGGCCAACCGATGAGCAGCACCCCTGTCCCCCCCGCCGGCACGGCCGGGGCCCACGGCGAAGGCCAGCACGCCAGCCACAACCTCACCGGATTCATCATTTTTCTGTGCTCCGAGAGCGTCATCTTTCTGGCGTTCTTCAGTGGCTACGCCCTCCTGCGCCTCTCCGCCCTTGACTGGCTGCCCGCCGGTGTCGACGGCCTCGAATGGCGCATGCCCCTGATCAACACGGTGGTGCTGGTGTCCAGCTCCCTGACGATGGTGGTGGCCGAGCATTTCAAAGGCAAGGGGAAGATCTGGCTGTTCAGGGGCTTCTGGCTGCTGACCATGGCCATGGGGGCCTATTTCCTTTACGGCCAGGCGGTGGAGTGGAGCGGCCTCACGTTCGGCTTCACCTCGGGCACCTTCGGTGGCACCTTCTATCTGCTCACCGGCTTCCATGGCCTGCATGTGCTCACCGGCATCCTGCTGATGGGCCTGATGCTGGCCAAATCCTTCGTCCCCGGCAACTACGACGGCGGCGAAGAAGGCGTCATCGCCACGTCCCTGTTCTGGCACTTCGTGGATGTGATCTGGATCATCCTGTTCGTGCTGCTCTACGTCTGGAGAGCCTGAACCATGATCATTGACGACAACCATTACGACGTGATTCTGATCGGCAGCGGTGCCGGTGGCGGCACCCTGGCCGCCGCCCTTGCCACTGGGGGCCACACGGTGCTGCTGCTGGAGCGCGGTGGCGTCATGCCCCAGGCCGACCAGAACGTGGCCGAGGTGGGGCTGTTCCGCAAGCAGCGCTATCACCCCGAGGAGAAGTGGTTCGGCACCGACGGGGATCCCTTCTCCCCCCAGATGGTGCATGCCATCGGCGGCAACACCAAGATCTGGGGTGGCGTGCTGGAACGCATGCGCGAGCAGGAGTTCCTTGGCGTGACGCTCCAGGAGGGGCCCTCGCCCGACTGGGAGCTGCGCTACGACGACCTGGCCCCTTGGTACGACCAGGCGGAACTCCTCTATCACGTGCATGGCGTGGCCGGGGCCGATCCCACGGCCCCGGCCCGAGGCAGCGCCTATCCCGCCGCACCACGGCCGGTGGAGCCGTTTCTGGTGGAGCTGCGCGCCGCCCTTGAGCGCCAGGGCCTCCATCCCTACGACCTGCCGCTGAGCTGGTCGGATTCAGCGGTCGATCCCACCGGGGATGCCGAGCGCTTCGGCGTGGATCCGGTGCGCGCCAGCGGCGGGGTGACGGTCAAGGAGCACGCCCGGGTGATGCAGTTGCACGTCAACCCGTCGGGCCAGGAGGTGCGCGGCATCGAAGCGGAGATCGACAACCAGCGCTGGCTGTTCCGCGGCCACCAGGTGGTGCTGGCCGCCGGGGCCATCGGCACGCCGGAGATCCTGCTGCGCTCCGCCACCGATCACCACGCCCGCGGCCTGGCCAACGGCTCCGACCAGGTGGGCCGCAACCTGATGAAGCCCCAGCTCACCTCGATCCTGCAGCTGGCGGCCGCCCCCAACTCGGGCCGCTACGGCCGCGGCCATGGCCTCACAGACTTCTACTGGGGCGACAAGAACGTCGACTTTCCGCTCGGCTCGATCCAGAGCGGCGGCGGCGTGCTCCAGGACGCCCTGTTCGCCGAATCGCCACCGGTGCTCTCCCTGGTGACGCGCCTGCTGCCGGATTTCGGCCTCGAGCAGCTGGCCGCCCGCTCGATCAGCTGGTGGGCGATGAGCGCCGTGCGGCCCGATCCCCACAACCGCGTCGCCCTGCGGGGCAACCTGCTGCAGATTCACTACACCGCCAACAACCGGGAAGCCCACGACCGCCTCGTCTACCGCTGGATCGACTGCCTCAAGGCCGTGGAGGCCGACCCCCTGACCCTGGTCGCCAAGGCCGCCCCCACCCACCCCCGCGGCGAAGCGCCCCTGCCGGTGCTCGGCGGCGCCTGCGGCACCTGCCGCATGGGCTCGGATCCGGCCACCTCGGTGGTGAACCTGGAGGGACGCAGCCACGAGGTGGCCAACCTCTGGATCGTCGATGCCAGCGTGCTGCCCTTCTGCCCGTCGGTGGGGGTGGGGCTCACGGTGATCGCCAACGCCCTGCGCATCGGCGCCGCCCTGAAGGCCTCCCTATGACGGCCAGCGTCCCCGGCCGCGCCGCGATCGACGCCATCACGCCGTCGGAAAGCCGGCGCATGGCCGAGCGCGACCACGACGTCGCCCCCTGGAGCCTCTGGGGCAGCTATCTGAGCGAGCGCCAGTGGGGCACCGTGCGCGAGGACTATTCCGCCGACGGGGACGCCTGGACCTCCTTCCCCCACGACCATGCCCGCTCCCGCGTCTACCGCTGGGGCGAAGACGGCCTGCTGGGCCTCTGCGACGACCAGTGCCGCCTCTGTTTCTCGCTGGCCCTCTGGAACGACGTTGATCCGATCCTCAAGGAACGGCCCTTCGGGCTCGGCAATCCCGAAGGCAACCATGGCGAGGATCTCAAGGACTATTTCTTCCATCTCGCCAACACCCCCACCCACAGCTTCATGCGGGGGCTCTACAAATACCCGCAGCGGGCCTTCCCCTACGAGCAGCTGCGGGCGGAGAACGGCCGCCGCGGCCGTGACCGACCCGAGTACGAACTGATCGACACGGGGATCTTCGACGACAACCGCTACTTCGATGTCGTCATCACGTACGCCAAGGCCGGACCGGAGGACCTGCTGATCCGCCTGCGAGCCACCAACCGCGGCCCCGAAGCGGCACCGCTCACCCTGCTGCCGAGCCTGTGGCTGCGCAACACCTGGCGCTGGGGCTATCCCGATGAAGTCGAGCACCAGATCCGCCCACCCGCCGGCGCCGGCGCTGGCGCCAGCGGCCCATCGGTGGTCACCGATGGGATCCCCCATCTGGGGGTGTATCAGCTCGACTGCGAGGAGCCCGGCCGCTGGATCTTCACCGACAACGAAACCAACAGCCAGCGGCTCTGGGGCCAGCCCAACGCCACGGCCTTCCAGAAGGACGGCTTCCATCGCCATGTGGTCGACGGCGAAACCGGCGCGGTGAATCCGGCCCTGCAGGGCAGCAAGGCGGGCCGGCTGCTGCAGCGCACCCTGGCCGCCGGCGAGGAATGGGTGGTGGAGCTGCGGCTGCACCGCGTCGACGGCCCCGCGCCGGCCCCCGCCTTGGAGCGGGACGCCGTTGCAGCGACCTTCGCCGAGCGCGAAAAGGAGTGGCTGGAGTATTTCGAGCATCGTGTGCCGGGGCTGTCCGAAGACGACCGGCGCATCCACCTGGCCGGCACCGCCGGGCTGCTCTGGTGCAAGAAGTACTACGGCTGGAGCGTGATGCGCTGGCTTGAAGGCGACCCCACCGGCACGCCGCCACCGGCCCAGCGGCGTCACACCCAAAACGCTTACTGGGAACGGCTGCACGCCCACGACGTGATCTCGATGCCGGATTGCTGGGAGTATCCCTACTTCTGCCAGTGGGACCTGATGTTCCACGCCGTGGCCTTCGCCATCTTCGATCCGGCGACCGCCAAGGAGCAGTGCATGCTGCTGCGCAAGCCCCACTACACCGCCCCCAACGCCCAGACCCCCGCCTACGAATGGGCCCTGTCCGATCCCAATCCGCCGATCGGCGCCTGGGCGGCGATGCGCATCTATCAGATCGATCGCAAGAACAGCGATGCCGCCGATCTGGCCTTCCTGCGGGCGGCCCTGCGCAAGCTGATCCTGGAGTACGGCTGGTGGGCGAACCGCAACGACCGCTCCGGCGACAACGTGTTTGAGGGGGGCTTCCTGGGCCTCGACAACATCGCCGTGTTCGACCGGCGTTTCCCCCTGGCCGACGGCAGCATCATCGAGCAGTGCGACGGCACCGCCTGGATGGCCTCGCTCAGCCTCAACCTGCTGCAGATCGCCGTGGAGCTGAGCCACGAAGAGCCGGAGTACGCCGACATCTGCGAACGGTTCGTGGTGGATTTCGTGCAGCTGGCCATCGGCCTCAACAATCCGGTCGGCCGCAACTACCTCAACTGGGACGAGGAGGACGGCTTTTATTACGACGTGATCAAACGGCCCGACGGCAGCGTCGACTACCTGCGCACCCGCTCGCTCTCGGGCCTGGTGCCGCTGCTGGCGGTGCAGAGCTTCGACATCGACACCGTGGCACGGCTACCGATGCTCGATGTCACCCGCACCCTGGCCTGGTTCACCCACGAGCGCACCACGCCCTCCTGGATCGTGGAAAATCTGGGAATCTGGAACAACGACCGGGTGCTGTTCACCCTGGTGCCCAGGGAGCGCCTGCAGCGGATCTGCGAGCGACTGTTTGACGAGGAGGAGTTTCTCTCCCCCTACGGCATCCGTTCCCTCTCCAAGGTGTACGAACAGCACCCTTACACCTACACCGAAGGCAGCCAGAGCCAGACCCTCGCCTACAGCCCGGCCGACAGTCCGGTGGCGATGTTCGGGGGCAACTCCAACTGGCGCGGGCCGGTGTGGATGCCGATGAACTTCCTGCTGATCGAATCGCTGCAGAAGTTCGCCCACTTCTACGACGACAGCTTCAAAGTGGAGTTCCCCACCCGCTCGGGTCACTGGATGACGCTCTGGGAGGCCTCCCTGGAGCTGGAGAAGCGGCTGGTGGGTCTGTTCCGGCGCGACAGCGATGGCCGCCGCCCCTTCAATGGCGCCGTGGAGCTATTCCAGAGCGATCCCCACTGGCGCGATCTGATCCTGTTCAACGAATACTTCCACGGCGACAATGGCCGTGGCGTCGGCGCCTCCCACCAGACCGGCTGGAGCGCCATGGTCTGCAAGATGCTCAACCAGCTCAATCGCTACCCCATCCAGCCATGAGCACCCCGTCCCCCAGCGCCGCGATCGCCGGTCCGAGCGTCCACAGCTCGCCCCTGCCGGAGCCGGCCCAGCTGCAGGTGAGCCACGGTGCCCACTTCGACGTGGTGATCATCGGCAGCGGCGCCGGTGGCGGCACCCTGGCCCGCCACCTGGCCCCCACGGGCCTGAAGGTGCTGGTGCTGGAGCGGGGCGACTGGCTGCCCCAGGAGCCCCAGAACTGGGACGCCGAAGCGGTGTTCCAGCAGAACCGGTATGTGTCGAAGGATCCCTGGCTCGACAAGCACGGCAAGACGTTTCAGCCGGGCAGCCATTACTTCGTCGGGGGGGCCACCAAGATGTATGGCGCCGCCCATTTCCGCCTGCGCCAGCAGGACTTCGAGGAACTGGCCCACTTCGATGGCACCTCGCCGGCCTGGCCCCTGCGCTACGCCGACTTCGAGCCCTGGTATCAGAAGGCCGAGGAGATGTATCACGTGCATGGCCAGCGCGGTGAGGATCCCACCGAGCCGCCCTGCAGCGGCCCCTACCCCCATCCGCCGGTGGCCCATGAGCCGCGGATGCAGAAGCTCGTCGACGACCTGCGCTCCGCGGGGCTGCACCCGTTTCATGCCCCCAGCGGCGTGCAGCTCGATGAGGCCCACATGGCCTTCAGCCGTTGCCGCAAGTGCAACTGCTGCGATGGTTTCCCCTGCCTGGTGCACGCCAAGTCGGACGCCGAGGTGCTGGGCATGCGGCCGGCCCTGGAATGCTCCAACGTGTCGCTGCTGACGCGGGCCCGGGTGAAGCGCCTGCACACCGATACCTCCGGTCGCACGGTCACCGGGGTGGAACTGGAGCGGGACGGCGAGCCGCTGACGGTCAGCGGCGATGTGGTGGTGGTGAGCTGTGGCGCCGCCAACAGCGCCCGGCTGCTGCTGCTGTCGGCCAACGACCACCATCCCCGGGGCCTGGCCAACGGCTCCGACCAGGTGGGCCGCCACTACATGTTCCACAACAGCAAGGCGATGGTGGCCCTGGCCCATGAACCGAACCGCACCGTGTTCCAGAAAACAGTGTCGATCAACGACTGGTATCTCGGCGATGCCGACTTCGACTACCCGATGGGAAATATCCAGATGACGGGCAAGACCAACGGCACGATCATGAAGGGCTACGCACCGCTGGAAACCTTCATGATGCCCGGCTGGAGCATGGACAAGATCGCCGAACATGCCCTCGACTTCTGGATCTCCAGTGAAGACCTGCCCGATCCGAACAACCGGGTGACCGTGACCGGATCCGGCCAGATCCAGCTCAGCTACACCCCCAACAATCTCACCGCCTCGGCGCGCCTGGTCAGCCGGCTGGAGGGCCTGCTGGATCGCCTCTATCTGCGCAACCACCTGGCGGAGCGTCAGTTCTACATCGCCAACAGCATGGACATCGCCGCCGTGGGCCACCAGGCCGGCACCTGCCGCTTCGGCAGCGATCCGGCCAGCTCGGTGCTCGACCTCAACTGCAAGGCCCACGAACTCGACAACCTCTACGTCGTCGACACCAGCTTCATGCCCACGATCGGCGCCGTGAACCCGTCCCTCACCGCCATCGCCAATGCCCTGCGAGTGGGCACCCACCTGGTGGAGAGGCTGCGGGGCTGAGGGTCGCCATGGACACGTCGGAGGAAACCTCGGAGCGGCGGGTGCTGGTGGCCCTGGGCACCGCCTGGGCCCTGACGGCCGGCTGGTTCCTGTTCTGGCCGGTGCCCACCGAAGTGATCGGGCGGGGGGTGGTGATCGTGCCCGGCGGTGCCACGGTGATCGATGCCCGGGCCGAGGGCCAGATCCTCAGCCTGCCGGTGCGGGTGGGCCAGCGGGTGAGCCGGGGCCAGACCCTGCTACGCCTCTACCTCCCCACCCTGGAGCAGCAGCTGCGCCGCCAGGAGAAGGATCTGGCTGAACTGATCCGCATCAACGCCGATCTCGACCGGCGCGACCAGGCGCGACTGGCCTCGGCCCGGCGGCTGCGGGACACGGCCCTGGCCCAGCTGCAGGGCAACCGCGAACGCCTCGATGCCCTGCGTCGCGTCTACGACCAGAAGGTGGCCGATTTCCGCCATCTCGCCCGCCGCGAGGTGGTGGCCCCCCTGGCCGGCGAGGTGGTGGCCAGCGAAGACCGGGCCATCCAGCTCGACAACAGCGTCGCCGATCTCGGCATCCGCGAACGGGAGGCGATCGACGCCTGGGAGACGGTGAAGCTCGGCATCGACACCGAAGGCCAGCGGCGCCGCTTTGCCATCAATGACGCCCGCCGCGCCGTGCGGGTCACCCAGACCCGCCTGGGCTTCGACGGCAGCCTCAGCGCCACCAGGGATGGGCGGCTGCTGGATCTGCAGGTGGTGCGCGGTCAGACGGTGAAACCGGGCCAGCGCCTCGGCACCCTGGGGGGCCCCGAGGCTGGCCAGACCCTGCAGGCCGTGGCCTACTTCGCCCCAGCCGATGCGCGTCGCCTGCGCCCCGGCCTGGCCATGGAGGTGGTGCCGGACTGGAACGAGCGGGGCCGCTTCGGTGGCATCCGCGGTCGTGTCGTCAACGTCAACCTGCTGCCTGCCACCCGCGAAGACGTCAACACCACCATGGGCAACCCCCAGCTGGCGGAGGCCCTGGTGCGCCACGGACCGGTGCTCCGCACCGAGATCGCCCTGCAGCCCACGGGCAACGCCCCCGGCTTCGATGGCTATCGCTGGACCCTCAGCCGCGGCAGCAGCGTCTTTCCGATCCGCGAGGGGCTGACCCTCAAGGCCCACGGCTATGTGGAGTGGCGCCCACCGGTCAGCTATCTGCTACCGATGCTGCGCGACCTCACGGGCAGCTACCGCACCCTGCGCCAGCTGGAGCGCCAGGATCAGCCCCCCCTCCAGCAGCGACAAGCCCTGCCATGACGACCGACGACACCCAGCCCCCGACCGGCAGCCTGCGCCGCGAGCTGCCCTGGCTGGTGCTGGAGGCGGCCCTGCTGGTGGTGCTGCTGCACGCCAACGCCCCGGAGGTGTGGTTCTGGTTCGCGGCCCTGCTGGTGCTGCTGCTATGGCGCTCCTTCGCCTGGCGCCAGCGCCGCTGGCAGCGGTGGCAGCAACGGCAAGGCGACGCTCAGGAGCCACCCAGCACCAGCGGCAGCGCCACCGGCTGATCGGGCCGGTCCGGCACCGGCAGCAGTTCGCGCAGCAGCTGGGCGTAGCTGACATTGGCCAGGGTGGTGGACTCGGCCACCCCCTCCATGGCGCCGGTGAGGGTGGCCACGGTGGTGACCACGTCGCTGTAGTCGGCCAGTCCCAGTTGGTAACGGGCCCGCACGTCCCGGAAGGCCTCCCGGGAGGCGCTGTAGGAGGCGCGGGCCGCCACGATCTGACGCAGGGCGGCCCGATGGTCGTAGAAGGCGGCCTCGAGGCGCTGGCGGATGGCATTGCGCTCCCGGGCCAGGCTCTGGTCGGTGCGGGCGGCGGCGGTGCGGCTGGCGGCCACGGCGCCGGCGGTGACGCCACCATCGAAGAACCGCCAGTGCAGCTGAAGGCCCGCGGCCCAGTCGGAGCGCTGGTTGAGCAGCTGGGGAATGAGGGCCGAGCTGCAGCAGCCCTCCAGCTCGATCACCGGCTGGGTGATCAGCCCCTGGCCGTAGCCGCCGGTGGCCACGAGCCGCAGGCTGGGCAGCAGTTCGGCGGCGCGGCGATCGGCCTGGCGCAGCAGGGCGTCGCGGGCGGCCTGCAGGGCCCGCAGCTGGGGGTTGTCGCGCCAGCCGCGCACGATCGTCTGCTCCAGATCGAGGGGCCAGGGGGGCTGCAGCCGCACCATCTCGCTGGCCCGCAGGCTGACGTCGAAGGGCACGTTGATCAGGTTGCTGAGCTGGCGCTGACGGCTGAGCTGCAGGGCCTCGGCCTGCTCCAGGCGATAGAGGCTCTGCTGCAGGGCGGCCTCGGCCCGGAGCCCATCCAGCCGCGGCACCAGACCCGCCTGCTGGAGCGCCACCACCTGGTCGCGCACCACCGTGTCGCTGTCGGCGACGGCCCGGCGGATGCGCTGCAGCTGGTCGGCGAGCTGCAGCCCGTAGTAGGCAACGCTCACATCCAGCTGCAGCTGGCGCAACCGGTCGGCGTAGCGCTGGCGGGAGGCCTTGAGGCCGTCGTCGGCCTCGGCGATGCTGGCGGTGCGGTAGGGGCTGATCAGCTCCCAGCCCAGTTCCATGCGGGCGGCGGCCGCTCCGACGTTGGTCTGCACCACATTCCAGCCCTGGGGCCTGACCAGAAACGGGGAGCCCGCCGGATAGATGCCGTCGTTGGCGGCCCAGACCTGGCTGTAGGAGCGCTCCTGGCGGAAGCCACCGGCCAGGTTCAGGCCCAGCTCCGGCCACCAGCGTCCCCGGGCCGACCCGGCCAGGTCCTGCTGCTCGCGCACGCCGAGCACGGCGGCGGCCAGATC
>CALRQM020000033.1:0-33329 GCA_943370335.1 Bordetella parapertussis
GGATCGCCTTCGCCTGGG
Organism: Bordetella parapertussis; assembly: GCA_943370335.1. Lineage (GTDB taxonomy): Bacteria > Cyanobacteriota > Cyanobacteriia > PCC-6307 > Cyanobiaceae > Cyanobium. The sequence goes on from CALRQM020000033.1 coordinate 19, forward strand.
GCCACGGGGCGATCCGCACGGGCCTGACGCTGATCGCCATGATCAACCTGGCCGTGCTGGGCCCGGTGGTGATCGGCGTGGTGGAGCTGGTGACGCTGCGCTTCGGCGGTGGCGCCGCCAGCTACGGCTGGCTCCAGGCCGCCTACGGCGTGGGCGCCCTGGTGGGGGTCTGGTGGGCCGGCCGGTTCGGCGCCATCGCCCATCCGGGGGGCGCGCTGGGCTGGCTGTCGGCCGGGCTGGGGGCGGGCCTTCTGGGGCTGGCGGTGGCCGGCCAGTGGTGGACGGCGGCCGCCCTGCTGGCGGCGATGGGGATCGGCGGCGGCCTGGTGGGGGTGCTGGCCACGGCCTGGTTGCAGCGGGAGACCCCGGCACCGCTGCAGGGCCGGGTGATGGCCCTGGCCATGCTGGCCGGCGTCGCCTTTGATCCCCTGTCCCAGGCCCTCTCGGGGGTGCTGATCGACATCTCCCTGCCGGGGCTGTTCGTGGTCGCTGGGGGGAGCCTGCTGCTCACCGTGCCTTTTGCCTTGCGTAGTGCGCGGGGGTGAGCGGGCTGGATCTCTTTGCGGAACTTGAACTGCTGTGTGGGCGGGTTTGGAAGACTTGGGTAGCGCTGGCTACCGGTGGTTCTCAGACCCGTGAACCACTGCTACAAAGCGGAAGTTGCTCACGACAAGCTTTGCTGCGTCAGAATCTCTGGCAAGTCCCCCTGCCGCTCGTCGGGCGGTTCTCTGAAAGCGAGCACAGGGGAGGAGTGGTTTTCGGGACCCTCTAATGACGTTTTAGGTGTAGCAACAGACCCCACAACCTCAAGTAGTGATGCAATGAAATACAAGGGGCTAGAAACAACCCATTGCTTGCTCTTCTCCTACGAAGTGCTTGCTCTTCAGTGCAAGCAAAAGAACGAACCGCGCGCAGCAGTCTCCGAAGAGCATCAGTCCGGCGTACTGGCGGCAGTCCCATCAATGAACTTCAACAACTATGGGTATACGTTCGCGCTGCTGAATATCAATGCCGCAATCGTTGAAGGCGTGATGCGCAGCATCTTATCCGAACTCGTGGCAGAAGAAGTCGATCGCCAGGTGAAAGCGGGAAAGAAGGTCGGCAGATCGGCACGAAGTTCTACTGAGAATCTGTTGAACAAGTTTTTAATTGAGATTGAATTTACGGGCGGGTGGGAAAAACTTAAGGAGCATTATGCAAGCTATCTTGGCGTGGTGGTTGACAAGTCCATTCAATCGCAAACCAAAGAGGCATTGAGCACGCTCTTCCTTCTACGCAATGTACTCGCTCACGGCACGGCGCTGATACATCCGTCAGAACTACTCGCTGCCGATCTGAAAGATGAGTCGATCTTCAAGTGGCAGAGTCGACTACAGAGCGCACGCGTATACCTGCAGAAGGAATTTGGACATGAGGACATCTTTGAGAATCTTGCAGAGTTTGGCGTTCCGGAACACTTTCTAATGAGGACGAAAGACTTCCTTTCAGAGATTCTTCCAACCATAGGTCATGAACCGCAAAAAGCAAGCAAGACCATTGCCGATGTTCAGCGCATGTCGTTCGGCTACATCACCATCACAAGCTAGTCACGTGCACAAAGCGAGGCCTAACCATTCTATCGAGAGAACGCTTTCCGGCCTTCGGCCTAGAAGCCGCTCATATGTCAACTGTTATGCCAGAGGATTGTCCATGAATACTAGTCTTCTAGGGTGATTCCCCAGTGGCAACCATACCCCCCATTCATAAGCGACTAGAAGATGCTGATCGTCGCGGTGATTTACTTCCCGTTCTTCTTTCGTTTGAGAAGCAAATTCGCAAGATGGACATCGGCCCCGTCTTGTGCGAGCTGCATAACACAAGGAGAATCTCGTTGGTCTCAGACCATAATCTAGCCGCTGTAGAGAGCCTGGATAACAATGAGTTTTGGTCAGTACTACATGTTATCGACCAAGCGATCCCCGAACTTGATTGTTCGTTTAGAGACGTACTGCGGTTGGTTCACACTCTTGTTACTAAGGCTGGATCAGACGGCGCGGCAGGCATGCCAAACATTTCACTAGCTAAATGGTGCAAAGCCAATCCAGAAAAAGCCAAACTGATTGTCGAGGGGGCGATGTCTCTCGATAAAGATTGTCTCTCATATTGCATCTTTGCGGTCAAAGGTCTTCGGAGTATAGAGCTTGCGTTCGAATTAGTGGGGCACTCAGATAAGGTTGTTGTCGCGGCGGGGCTTCGCTCTTTAGGAATGCTTGAGTTGGGCAGTGAAGAAGTTGCTAAGCGCGTTATTGACGAATGCTGCAAAGCTATCGCTACTGAAAGCGATAAGGAAGTAAGATCTTCCGCTATCGAAACTGCTTTCAGAACCTGGGAGCAGTCTGGCTTGTTGGAGGCATACCGTCAGGAGGAGTTTATTGTAGCCATTATCAATGCAAATGAGGGCGACGAATTGGTTCGATTAGTGGCTAGTCTCTTTTACCATCCGAAGGGCTTTTTGGCTGAGAGTATTGACATGATTCTGGAGGCTCTCACTGGAGAAATTGCAAATCCACAGGCAAGTCTCCATTGGCTGGACAATGCCATGCATTCAGAAGTCATCGGTTGGAACGTCACTAGAGTTATAGAAGTCTTTACTGCTCAAATCCCGAAGCTTGAAGTCTCAATCGGGCCGAGTCATTTCAACAACTTCTGCCAATTGATATTGGAAGATTCTGGCAACGCAGCTCAGCTCTTTTCAGGTTGGCTTGTTAGCGGTCAGTTTGATTTATGTAGATTTCTTGCTGACATGCTTGGAGAATGCGGCGAGAAAAACAAGGTTGTGGAGATTTCTAGATCCAGACTGCCAAATGATTTGACCGACCAGCTTTTCCTGGCGCGGAAGTGTGTTGGTTTCCTTTGGCATCATGAAGTCACTGCGGCGTCTATTCTCTTGAGTATCGTAAAAAATGGAAGAACAATGGCACGAAAAGAAGCAGAAGAGCTATTATATTCTCCTCTGCTTCTTTGCTACAGTGGTGCTCTCCGAAGTTTTCTTGACGAACAAAGGGAAAATCCATCTAAGCGTATCTCTGGTTGCATTGAGCGCCTACAAAAAAGACATGACAATTACCTATTAGGGCTTAAGACAACGGAACACTTGGTCGAATTTTGCCCCACTATTGAGCAACGACGTGCTGCAGCAATTAAAGATCGTGAGTTCAATAACGAAATTCAGAAGCAAGCACATGAAAAATCAGTCTTTTTCAATTTGGCTTCTCGCCAAACTCTCCTTTACGGAAAGAAAAGCTTTTCCCTAATCCACGGAAGGGATGGAAGTAAAGTTCCTAGAGTCATGCCATTATCAGAGTTTTCCTTTAGTGCCGAATTGCCACGCCTCTCTACACTAAATCCTGTGGGCTTTAATGAGATGATCACATTATTTCGAGCAGAGCGGAAGGCTGCGCAATGAAGATAATTTTGAAAGAGTACCTCGCGTCGCTTAAGGAGCGTGGTGATCTAGATAAATCTGTTTTGCCAAATCTTCTCTCTGAAATCGGTCTGCGCGTATTGAATACACCAATGATAGGTACTAGACAGAATGGTGTGGATATAGCAGCTGTTGGGAAGATAAAAGGCGTGGACAAGCAGAGATATCTATACCTATTCTGTATCAAGGCGGGAAACATAACTCGTAGCGACTGGTCAACGGGAGTTCAGGCTGTCCGGCCAGAATTGGATGAAATTAGAGACGTTTATATTCGGAGCAACGTGGCGCGAGAGTACGCAGATCTTCCGATTAAAATCTGCCTGTGCTGCGGAGGAGAGCTAGAGGAGACTGCACTTATGAACTGGGCAGGGTACACTGACCGGAACACGACGGATAAAATCAGTTACGAAGAGTGGAATGGAGATCGACTAGCTGATCTCATGATGCGATGTCTCTTGGCCCGTGAGCTTTTGGATGATGAGCCACGGCGAAACTTCCAAAAAGCGGTGGCAATGGTCAATGAGCCTAATGCTTGTTACGACTACACTCGCACCTTTCTTAGAAACCTTTTACTAGAGGAGCCTGCATCTCAGAAGGATCAACTGCTTTCCTTGCGACAGTCGTTTATCTGCGTACATGCAGTGATATCTTGGGCAATTGAGGCAAATAACTTAGAAAGTACGTACAGGATTTCTGAGCTTGCTATGCTCTATAGCTGGAATTCAGTCCGGACGAGAGAACCTTGGAAGAATGCGACTAAGCACGATAGTGCCCTAATGTTCATTCTGGATCAGTTTCTCAAGTTGTATCTCATGGCGTCGGAGATGTACTTTGAAAAGACGGCATATGCCCATGGCGAGACGCTGCACGCACTTTCTGTAGCTGTGAAATCACGAGAATCCGTTGATGTCAATCTGGCAATGTATGAGCTCTTAGGCAGATTGGCGATGCGGGGAATCTGGACTGACCTGCTTTCTAGGCTAATACCAGACACTGATTCAGACCACTTCAATAATCCCTTGGCAGAGAGCACTAAACGCACATTGAAAACCATGATTTCGGTGATCAACACGAATCCAACGCTTAGCGCGCCGATTCGTGATGATCACATGATTGAAATTGCGTTAGTTATGTATCTTGCGCAGATAACCCGGTCAGAGTCTCGCTTTCTGCCATGGTTAAAAACCATATCTAGTCGAACAACCTTTGCCCTTATAGTGAATGCTCAGTATCCTACATGTCTGAGGGACTATGCCGATCTTCTAGTGCATCCAAAGAGCAAAGATCAATCGTACATTGATGAGGCATGTGTGGGCAGCGTCTTATATCCCTATATCTTTTTATGGATGCAGTACGTGGCCGATGAGGAGGAGGTAAGCGAATTCACAGAACGGCTAAACAGTGTGATACCCAACTGTACCCATCAAGCATGGTTTCCTGATGAGGAATCCGATAATCTAATTTGGTGTGGTGACACGCAGCATGGGATTTGCGTGACCGGTCTATCACCTCATAGTGGCCATGAAGCATTACTGGACACATTAAACCAAGCTTTAGAAACTTGCACGGAGATCAGTAAGATTAGTGCAGTTAAGGCTGGCTTGATTCCTTTGTTCTTGACTGCATGCAGGCACTATCGACTGCCTATTCCGCCAAGCTTCTGGTTTCTGCGCAAGTAGGCTGAATCCGAGCCTTTTTCTTTATCTCAAAGTGTTTTCTCGGTGTGCCAATTGCTTGCAAGTTGAACGAGTGGATAAATCCATAGCACGCTTTTTCAATTGGCAAGCCACTTGCTTCGCTCATGGCTTTTTGGTGGGCTGAACAATGGGCGGATAGAGGCGAAAGCTCTTGCATTCATTAATGAGAATGCTAAGCCGCCCCATCATTTACATCATGAGAATGGCTAGACCTACCACCCTTTTTCAGTAGCCGCTATTGAGCTTGGTGGCATAAACACCCAGTCGCATCCTTCCGCGCACATTGTCTAGCCTGCAAGTGAAAACGACTTCTATTCCGCTAATCCGGTTACATTTGGCATTGCAGGAGGCCTTGCTAGCCTTGTAAAGAGAGCTTTTGATCGGCATGAGAAGTAATCTAGAGTCGCAAACGCATTTGTCTGCAGAGTCCATCGAGAAAATGATTCAAGGCCTGATAGATTCGCCTGGATGTGTAGTCTTTGCAGGGCTGAAGGAGGCGCTGTCAAAGTACGCAGTAGGGAACTAGGTCAGGTTGAGGATCGCTGCGCACTGCTAGAAGATGAGAATCCCGAGAGTTATCGACTTTTATCCCGTCAATCTACTTGGGCTAGCTCTCGTTAAAGCGAAGATTGATCTTCCGGTCGAACTCTATTGAGTGAGCGAAGCAATATATTGGGTGATTTGGGGGTCCCTTTCCTTGGGGTCTGGTCTCAGTGAGGCTGCTTCCCGAATTGCAGAGATAGTGGGTGAAATCAAGAATCGAATCTTGGCTTTGCTTGGTTAAGCAGTTAGAGCTTGGAATCTTGTGATCAACGAATCGGAGAAGGCTTCATGTGTTGCAGATACCCCTTGCCTCCCAAAATGAGATGACTCATGAACATGCCAAGCCGCTCACCTTCCGGTTCAGCAAAGTGGAAAGAGCTGGCACCTATCACGATTAGCGCTTTCCCAGTTCTGGTCTGGGGTGCTGAGAAGTGATTTCATGATCCTCAAATCATGTCGGGAAACGAGATGATGAGGTAAGCATTTCTTGAGGAGACGAGGAGGAGGACCTTGCCAGCAAAGAAAAGGCTAGAAGCCTTGTGCACCGATTTTCAGGCGAAGCTCCCGTAGGTCGGCATTCAAGTGCCGTTCCTCTGCCACGATGACTCCGGCTGGTGGTTGCAGGCGCAGCGCAGCGGGTTACGGATAGGTCTTTGCGTTTATTCAGATCCTGAAGTCGCCATCCAAACGCTGACGCGCCACAACAACCACCCCTCCTGATCGCCCAAGGCCCCGCACCCTCCCCCATGGCCACCAGCGACTTCTTTCGCCCCGATTACCGCTCGGCCCGTGAGGCGTTCCTGGCCGCCGCCGTTGGCGCCGGCGCCCGGCTCACCAGCCATGTTCTGCCCGATCACCGCGGCCCCGCCGGCGAGCCGCTCGCTATCGATGCGGCGGCCCTGGGCCCCGCCGAGCCCGAGTCCCTGCTGCTGCTGATCTCCGGCACCCACGGCGTGGAGGGCCTGGCCGGATCCGGTTGCCAGGTGGGCGTTCTGCTGGATGAACTCCACGGCGCCCTGCCGGCCGGCGGCGGTGCGCTGCTGATCCATGCCCTCAACCCCCATGGCTTCGCCTGGCTACGCCGCGGCAACGAACACAACATCGATCTCAACCGCAACGGCCTCGACTTCCGCGGTCCCCTGCCCCAGAATCGGGCCTACGACGCCCTCCACGACGCCCTGCTGCCCGGCGACTGGGACGGGCCCGAGCGGCAACGGGCCGACACCTTGTTGGAGGCCTTCATCACTGGGCAGGGGATGGCCGCCTACCAGGCGGCGTTGCAGCGCGGCCAGTACACCCATCCCACCGGCCTCTTCTACGGCGGCAGCCGCCCCAGCTGGTCGCTGTCCACCCTGGAGACGATCCTCACCGAGCACCTGGGGCCGGCCTGCCGCCGCCTGGTGGTGATCGACCTGCACACCGGCCTGGGCCCCTGGGGCTACGGGGAGCTGATCGGCAGCGGCAGCACCGACGACGACTGGGAGCGGCTGCAGCGCTGGTATGGCCCGGAGGTCACCCGGCCCGGCCGGGGCCCCTCCAGCTCGTCGGTGGTGTCGGGCTCGGTGCCGGTGTTTCTGCGCCGCATGCTCCCTGCGGTGGAGCTCACCTACCTGGCCCTGGAGTTCGGCACCCGGCCAATCGATCAGGTGCTGGCGGCCCTGCGCGCTGACGCCTGGCTGCACGCCGTGCCCGATCGCCCCACCCCCCACCGCGAAGCGATCCGCCGCCAGGTCCGCGACGCCTTCCTGATCGACAGCCCCGCCTGGCGGGCCGCTGTGTACGGCCGCTGCGCCGATGTGGTGCTGCGGGCTTGCCGGGGGTTGGGGGGGTGATGGGGGCGGGGGCGAGAGTGGGGTTCCCGGCGCCCCTGCCCGATGCGATCCCCACTCGCGGCCCTCTGCGCCCTGGCCGCCGCCGGCGCCGCCCTGGTGATCCCGTCCCCCCCGGCGGCGCACGCCCAGACCGCCTGGCAGACCTGCAGCTTCAACGGCCGCCCGGAAGCCTGCCTGTTCGCCGGCGGCTCCACCTCATTCACGATCACCTTCCGCTCCGACGGCAAGCAGATCGAGATGGAGAAGGTGGGCGAGCCCTGGACCTGCGGCCAGGGCGACCGGGAGGAGTGCGGCAAGTTGCTGATCACCGAGCCCAGCAATGGCCGCACCACCCTGGCCACCTACCGGCAGACGTCCTCTGCCATCCTGGTGCGCAGCGCCCGGGGCAACACCTACACGATTCCCTATTGACGCTGGCCAGCCCCGGGACCTGAGCGGTTGCAACGGCTGATGGTTGGCGAGACAACTTTGTGATGGGTCCTGGCCATCCTGAAGGCAACCCAGCCTGTTGACCCGGTGCTGCTCTCTGCCTCCCAGCCGATCTGGTCACTGCCGCTGGAGCAGGTGTACCCCGGCCTGCGCACCACCCCCGAGGGGCTCAGCCAGCTGGAGGCGGAGCAGCGGCTGGAGCGCTATGGCGCCAACCGGCTGCCGCCCCTGAAGCGCCGGCCCCTGGCCCTGCGCTTCCTCGACCAGATGGTCCACTTCATGGCCCTGCTGCTGTGGATCGCCGGGGTGTTGGCCTTCGTGGCGGGCACGCCTCAGCTGGGCTGGGCGATCTGGGCGGTGGTGCTGATCAACGGCATCTTCTCGTTCTGGCAGGAGTTCCAGGCGGAGCGCACCCTGGCGGCCCTGACCCGCTCCCTGCCCCGCCAGGTGCAGGTGTGGCGCGACGGCACGCTGGGCTTCCGCTCCGCTGAGGAGCTGGTGGCCGGTGACCGGCTGCTGCTGGAGGAGGGGGATCGGGTGCCGGCCGACTGCCGCGTCAGCGTGAGCCATGAGCTCCGCGTCGATCTTTCGGTGCTCACCGGCGAATCGGTGCCGGTGGCCCGTCAGGCCATCGATCTTCCCGCCGATCAGGCCGAGCTGCGCCTGCCCACCGGCGAGCGGCCCAACCTGCTGCTGGCGGGCAGCACGATCGCCTCCGGCCGGGGCGAGGCGATCGTGTATTCCACTGGCTCCGAAACCGAGTTCGGCCAGGTGGCCCACCTCACCGCCGGCACCCAGCGCAGCGCCAGCACCCTCGAGCAGCAGGTGGCCCGCATCGTGCACACGATCAGCACGATCGCCATCACGATGGGCCTGCTCTCCTTCTCCTTGAGCCTGGTGTTCGTGGGCATGACGCCCCTGGAGAGCCTGGTCTTCGCGATCGGGATCATCGTGGCCAACGTGCCCGAGGGTCTCCTGCCCACCGTCACCCTGGCGCTGGCCTTGAACGTGCAACGGATGGCACGGCGCAAGGCGCTGGTGCGGCGCCTTTCGGCCGTGGAAACGCTGGGTTCGGTGAGTGTGATCTGCAGCGACAAGACCGGCACCCTCACCTGCAACCGCATGGCGGTGGAGGAAACCTGGCTGCCGGTTCCCGGCGAGGAGCTGCATCGGCTGCTGCTGGAGAGTGCCGCCCTGTGCAGCAACGCCCGTCTGGATGCCGGTGGTGCCGTTGGCGATCCCACCGAGACGGCGATGCTGCAGGCGGCCCTGGCCGCCGGCCTCGATCCAGCGGAGCGGCAGCGCCTTCACCCTCGCCGGCGCGAGGTTCCCTTCGATTCGCATCGTCGGCGCATGACGGTGCTGGTGACCTGGAACGACCCGCCGCTGCCGATCGCCACCGGCGGCAGCCTGGTGATCACCAAGGGAGCGCCGCTGGAGGTGCTGGAGCGCTGCGAAGCCTGGCTCACACCCACCGGCAGCGAACCGCTCGACGACAGCCGACGCCAACGGGTCGTGGCCGCCAACGACGACCTCGCCTCCCGGGGCTTCCGGGTGATCGCCGTGGCCCTGCGACCCGGGGCGGAAGAGCTTGATGTGGCGCCGGCGGAGGTCCTGGAATCCGGCCAGACACTGATCGGCCTGCTGGGCCTCTACGACCCGCCCCGCCCCGAAGTGCCCGACGCCATCCGTCGCTGCCGCGACGCCGGCATCAGGGTGACGATGGTGACGGGGGACTACGGACTCACGGCCCAGGCGATCGCCCTCCAGATCGGCCTGCTGGAGCCGCCCACCCCCAATGGTCGCGGAGAGTATGGCCGCACCGCCGGTGCCGATCCCGTGCGGGTGATCGAGGGCTCCACCCTGGCCCAGATCAGCGACGTCCATCTGCGGCAACTTATTAAATATCGCCACCGGCTCGTGTTCGCTCGCATGGCCCCGGAGCAGAAGCTGCGGCTGGTGCAGGCCTACCGGGCCCTGGGCGAAGTGGTGGCCGTCACCGGCGATGGCGTCAACGACGCCCCGGCCCTGCGGGCCGCCGATGTGGGCCTGGCCATGGGCATCACCGGCACCGACGTGGCCCGCGAGGCCGCCGACATCGTCCTGCTCGACGACAACTTCGCCACGATCGTCGAGGCCGTGCGCTACGGCCGCTCGGTGGTGGCGAACATCGGCAAGTTCATCACCTACATCCTGGCTTCGAACGTGCCGGAGGTCGTGCCGTTCCTGGCGATGGTGCTGCTGCGGATTCCGGCCGCCCTCACGGTGCTGCAGATCCTGGCGGTGGATCTCGGCACCGATCTGCTGCCGGCCCTGGGCCTGGGCTCCGAGGCCCCGGAGGCAGGGGTGATGCACCAGCCACCACGCCCCCGCGAACTGCCCCTGCTCAACAGGCCCCTGATGCTGCGGGCCTATCTGGTGCTGGGACTCGTGGAGGGACTGACCTCAATGGCCGGCTACCTGATGGTGTGGCGCAACAACGGCGTCAACCTGGCCGCCCTGCAACAGCTGGCACCCGATCTGCTGCACCATCGCGCCGCGCCTGCGGTGCAGGCGATTCAGCACCAGGCGGCCACGGTGGCCTTCTGCCTGATCGTGGCCGGCCAGATGGGAGCGCTGCTGGCCTGTCGCAGCGACCGGCGCCCCTTCTGGGAGCTGCTGCCCATCCCCAATCCGTTGCTGTGGGTGGGTTTCCTCAGCGAGCCCGTGGTCGCGGGCACCCTGGTGCTGGTGGCCCCGATCGCCGCCGCGTTTGAAATGGCCCGCTTCCCGCTCGATTACCTCGGCCCCATCGCATTGGCACCGGTGGCCGTTCTGCTCGCGGACACGCTGCACAAGCTGCTCATCCGGAAGTCCGGGCGGGGGCAACGTCTGTCAAGGCTGGCAGCCTTGGCTCCTTAGCCCCGATGGTGGAGATTCCACCGATTTTTCAGAAGGAGTTGATCTTCACCTTCGCGGCCAGCTTGCCGTTGGGAACGTATGAATGATTCGGAAGGCTCATCGCAGGGCCAAGGTTCACCATTCATTCTGGATTTTCAGGCAGCCATGCGGCTTGCAGAAGTCGCGGCTGCGAGGTTTGCTCAAGAACCGCTGCAGTGAGCCCCTCTAGCCTGGTCTGGTTGTTGAATCGAGGCTTCGATGACCGCTCCGGAATCCCCCAGGCCCCCCTTTCCCCCCTTCGATGCCGAAACGGCGGCAACGAAAGTGCGCCTGGCCGAGGATGGCTGGAACAGCCGTGATCCGGAGCGGGTGGCCCTGGCCTACACCCCCACGAGCGTCTGGCGTAACCGGGCCGAGTTCGTCAGCGGCCGCGAGGCGATCGAGCAGTTTCTGACCCGTAAATGGGCCCGGGAGCTCGACTATCGCCTGATCAAGGAACTCTGGGCGTTCCATGGCCATCGCATCGCCGTCCGTTTCGCCTACGAATGGCACGACGATTCCGGCCACTGGTTCCGCTCCTACGGCAACGAAAACTGGGAGTTCGATGACCAGGGCTTCATGCACACCCGCATCGCCAGCATCAACGATCTCCCCATTCAGGAGAGCGAGCGGAAGTATCACTGGCCGCTGGGTCGCCGCCCCGACGATCACCCCGGCCTGTCCGATCTGGGCCTCTGAAGCCCCCCTCAGCGCCGTCCCGACAGCAGCGATCCGAGCACGCCGCGCACCACCTGACGGCCGATGCCGCTGCCCACCGAACGGGCGGCGTTCTTCGCCAGCACGTCCACCAGACCCTCGTGCCGGCCGCCCCGGGGCCCCACGCTGCCGAACAGCAGCTCCTCCAGTTCGCTGCGGGCCGGTTCGGGCTCCGGTGCCGGGGCCTTCTGCGGCCGAGGTTTCGGGGCTTTCTCGGCCGCGGGTGGCGCTGCCGGGGCAGCCGGTGGGGTGGCGCTGCGGGCCGCCAGCATCTCGAAGGCCGATTCCCGGTCCAGGGCCTGCTCGTAGACACCGGCCACCAGGGAGCCGGCCATCAGCCCCTGGCGCTCCGCCGCGCTGATGGGGCCGATCCGGGAGCCCGGCGGCCGGATCCAGGCCCGTTCGGTGATGCCGGGGGCACCATCGGCATCGAGCAGGGAGATCAGCGCTTCGCCCACGCCCAGCTCCTGGATCGCCGTTTCGATCGCCAGGGCGGGATTGGGCCGCATCGTTTCAGCGGTGGCGCGCACCGCCTTCTGATCGCGGGGGGTGAAGGCCCGCAGGGCGTGCTGGATGCGGTTGCCCAGCTGGCCCAGGATCCGATCCGGGATGTCGGTCGGGTTCTGCGTCACGAAGAACACCCCCACCCCCTTGGAGCGGATCAGCCGCACCACCAGTTCCACCTTCTCCAGCAGGGCGGCCGGTGCATCGGCGAACAGCAGGTGGGCCTCATCGAAGAAGAAGACGAGCTTCGGCTGCTCCGGATCCCCCACCTCCGGCAGGCGCTCGAACAGCTCGGCCAGCAGCCACAGCAGCACACAGGCGTAGAGGCGGGGGCTCTGCATCAGCCGGTCCGCCGCCAGGATGTTGATGACGCCCCGTCCCTCCACCGTCTGGATCAGGTCGTCGACCTCCAGCATCGGCTCGCCGAAGAAGCGGGCGGCCCCCTGGTCCTCCAGGCGCAGCAATCCCCGCTGGATGGCACCGATGCTGGCGGCCGAGATGTTGCCGTACTGGAGCTTGAAGCGGGCGGCGTTCTCCCCCACGAACTGGAGGATCGCCCGCAGATCCTTGAGATCGAGCAGCAGCAGTCCGTTGTCGTCGGCGACCCGGAAGGCCAGGGACAGGATCCCTTCCTGGGTGTCGTTGAGGTTGAGCAGCCGCCCCAGCACCAGGGGGCCCATGTCGGAGACGGTGGCCCGCACGGGATGGCCCTGCTCCCCGAACACATCCCACAGGGTGACGGGGCAGGCCCCGAAGGCCGGGGCCGGCAGGTTCAGCTTCTCCAGCCTCGCCTCCAGCCGCTCGTCCATCGCTCCGGCCATGGCCAGGCCGGTGAGGTCCCCTTTCACGTCGGCCAGCACGACCGGAACGCCGATCCGCGACAAGCCCTCGGCCAGCACCTGCAGGGTGATGGTCTTGCCGGTGCCCGTGGCGCCGGTGATGCAGCCATGCCGGTTGGCCAGCGCCGGCAGCAGGGCCAGATCCGCCGTGGCCGCTCCGGCGATGGCGATGGGCTCGGCCACGAACGAAGCGTCGATGGGAAGGACCCATCTTCCCAGGCCCCTGCTGGTCCTGGTACCGGCGGCGCCCCTCAGCCGCCGTCTGCACACTGAAGGGTGGGCCGCCGGCCCCTGCCCGTACGCCTGAGCCCCGATGCCTGCGTCGACCCCCGCCCCGAAGCCCGCACCGACGGTGGCCGCCCGCACTCCCATCAGCGTGGAGCTGGAACAGGGGAAGGAATACTTCTATTGCGCCTGCGGCCGCTCGGCAGACCAGCCCTTCTGCGACGGCTCCCATCAGGGCACCGGGTTCACCCCCCTTCCCTTTGTGGCCGAAACGGACGGCAGGGCCGTGCTGTGTCGTTGCAAGCAGACCGCCACCCCGCCCTACTGCGACGGCAGCCACACCCGTGTGCCGGCCGATCGGGTGGGCACGACCTACAGCGTTGACGCGATGCCGACGCCCCAGCCCACGGTGGAAGAGCCCAACCTGCCACTGATCCATGAGCTGGCCGAGCACGGCCTCGATCGGGTGGGCCCCGAGGGGCCGCTGGCAGCCATGGGTGTGCCGCGCTCCCAGTTGCCCTGCTGGGACGACATCCAGATCCTGGTGGCCCAGCTGGCCCGCCAGCCCCTGCCGAGTGAGGCGGTGGTGGGCACCGAGCTGGTGATCGGCCCCCAGGCGCGGCGACCCCTGCGGCTGGAGATACCTCTGCTGGTCTCCGACATGAGTTTCGGGGCCCTCTCCGAGGAGGCCAAGCTGGCCCTGGCCACCGGGGCGGAACGGGCCGGGACGGGGATCTGCTCCGGGGAAGGGGGGATGCTGCCCCAGGAGCAGGCCGCCAACCGGCGCTACCTGTTCGAACTGGGTCCGGCCCGGTTCGGCTACCGGGAGGAGCTGCTGCCGCTGGTGCAGGCCTTCCACTTCAAGGCCGGCCAGGCCGCCAAGACCGGCAGCGGCGGCTACCTGCCGGCCAGCAAGGTCACCGCCCGCATCGCCGCCATCCGGGGCCTGCCCGAAGGCCAGCCGATCCACTCACCCCCCACCTTCCCCGATCTCCACACGCCGGCCGATTTCCGCGCCTGCGCCGATCGGGTGCGGGAGCTGACCGGTGGCATCCCGGTGGGCTTCAAGCTCAGTGCCCAGCACATCGAGGCCGACCTCGACTTCGCCCTGGCGGCCGGCGCCGACTACCTGATCCTGGATGGTCGCGGTGGCGGCACCGGCGCCGCTCCCCTGCTGTTCCGTGATCACATCGCCGTGCCCACCATCCCCGCCCTGGCGCGGGCCCGGGCCCACCTCGACCGCCGGGGCGCCAGCGGCCGCGTCACCCTGATCGCCACCGGCGGCCTGCGCACCCCGGCCGACTTCGTCAAGGCCCTGGCCCTGGGGGCCGATGGCATCGCCCTGGCCAATGCGGCGATCCAGGCGATCGGCTGCGTCGGTGCCCGGATCTGCCACACCAACCGCTGTCCGGCGGGCATCGCCACCCAGGATCCCCAGCTGCGCCGCCGGCTGGAGGTGGAGCCTGCCGCCGAGCGCCTGGAGAGGTTCCTTCTGGCGGCGGTGGCGCTGATGCAGGTGCTGGCGCGGGCCTGCGGCCATGACCATCTGCGCGGCTTCTCCAGGAACGATCTGGCCAGCTGGCACCGGGAGTTGGCGGAGTTGGCCGGGATCGCCTGGAGTGGCTCCGCTCAGCAGGGCTCCAGGCTCCAGCCCCCCTGACCGTCGAGCCGCAGCACCCGGTCATGGAAGGCCGTCAGGCTGGGCCGGTGCCCCACGCTGATCACCGCCATCCGGGCCTGGCGCAGCAGCCCGTAGAGGTGCGCTTCGGTGGTCAGGTCCAGGGCGCTGGTGGCCTCATCCAGCATCACGAAGCTCGGTCGGCTCAGCAGCAACCTTGCGAAGCCCAGCCGCTGCTGCTCGCCGCCGGAGAGCACCTGCTCCCAGTCGGTTTCGGCCTCCAGATCGGGGTAGCGGCGCAGCAGCGGCTCCAGGCGCGCCTGGATCAGGGCCCGCCGCAGCTCCTCCTCCCCCAAGGCTCCCGCACCCTGCGGCAGCGTGTACAGCAGCTGGTCGCGCAGGCTGCCCAGGGCCAGGTAGGGCTTCTGGGGCAGCACCATCCACTCCGTCTCTGCCGGGGCCGCCATCCGCCCACCGGCGGCGGGCACCAGGCCGCACAGCACCCGCAGCAGCGAGGTCTTGCCGCAGCCGCTCGGCCCGCTGATCAGCAGCCGCTCCCCGGCGCCCAGCTGCAGATCCAGCTCGCGCACCAGCAGGCCGTCGCCCCCCGGGTTGGCCACGCTGAGCCCCTGCAGCCGCAGGGCCGGGCCCACGGGGGTGGCCGGGGTGCCGGCGGGCCGGGCGCCGGTGGCGGCGCGCAGTTCGCCGATGCGGTGCAGGCTGGCGAACAGGCCCGAGAAGTCGTCGGCCCGATCCACCAGGAACGACAGGGCCGCCTGCACCTGGCCGAAGGCGATGCTGCCCACCGTCAGCTGCCCCAGCGACACCCGACCGCTGAAGTAGGCCCCCGACAGCACCAGGTAGGGCACGAACTGCATCAAAAAGCCGTAGAGGCCGCTGCCCTGGCCCACGAAGGCCCGCCAGCGGATCACCCGCTCCAGGTTCACCAGCACCCGGCCGAAGCGGCGGCCCAGGCCCGTGCGCTCCCAGGGCTCACCCCGCAGGAAGGCGATGCTCTCGGCATGGCGGCGCAGGTGCATCAGGGCGAAGCGGAAATCGGCCTCCAGGGCCTGCTGGCGGAAGGTGAGCGCGGCCAGCCGCCGCACCAGCCGCAGGATCACCGCATTGCCCGCCACGGTGGCGATCACCAGGGTGAGCACCAGGGTGCCGCTGATGCCGAACAGCACCAGCACGTAGGCCGCCATCGCCAGCAACGAGGCGCAGAACCCGAAGAACAGGCTGGTGGCGCTCACCACCGCCCGCTGCACGTCATCGGCGATGCGCTGATCGGGGTTGTCGATCGAGCCGGCGGCCTCCAGCCGCAGGTAGGCGTGGCCCGTCAGGTAGGCGTCCGACAGCACCGCGGTGCTGCGGTCGCGCCAGGCGAGCGAGAAGCGCTCCTGGCCGTAGGTGTTGAGGAACTGCACCGGCAGGGTGAGCAGGTAGATGGCGATCAGCCCGACGGCGGTGCCCCAGAAGCGGGGGGCGCTGCGCACGTTGAGCGCCTCCATCACGGCCCCGTTGCCCTCGGTGAAGGCCACATCCACCGCCGTGGCCAGCACCAGCAGGGCCAGCAGCAGCGTCAAGGCCAGCCAGCGGCGGCGCAGGCCGGCGGCCATTCCTTGCGCCAGCGCCAGCCAGGCCGCCAGGGCAACCCCGGCCACCGCCAGGGCGACCGTCCTTTGGTGCTGGGTCTCGTAGCTGTGCAGCGCGTCGCGCAGGTAGGGGAAGGCCAGATCCAGCCGGTCCGGCCCCAGCGCCCAGGCGATCAGCTGGCAGGCGCTGCCGGTCAGCAGCACCGCCGCCCCCAGGGCCAGGGCCGCCGAGGCCGCCAGCAGGGCGGCGGCGCGCAGCAGCGGCCGGCGACCACCGCCGCCGTCCGGGGCGGGGGACAGCAGCACGTCGGCGGCGAGGGAGCGGAAGGCGCCCGGCAGGTGGGCGAAGCCCGCGTTCAGGGTGGGGGCCATCAGCGCCCCAGGTGGCGGTCAAACACCGAGCTCACCAAGTCGAAGGTGTCCATGTTGCCGACGTTGGCGAAGCTGCGCTGGAGGGGGCATCGTTAGGCTCCGATCAGAGAGTTGCGGCGTGCGATGGAGGAGAAACTCGTCTTCGTGAGTGTGGGTGCCACCGCCACGGCGGAGCAGGAATCCTTCGTGCGATCGATCGAGGATCGCCTGCGCAGTGAATCCCTGATTCCTAAAACGGTCGGCCGCAACACCTTCAGCGCCGATGCACCGCTGAAGGCCATCACCGAGCTGATGGAGCACTGTTCCGGAATCGTCGTGATTGCCCTGGAGCGCTCCTACTTCCCCTCCGGCCTCGAAAAGCGCGGCGGTCCGCGTCAGGGGAATCTGGCGGACACGCGGCTGCCGACACCGTGGAACCACATCGAAGCGGCGATGGCCTAGCGAAGCATCTGCCGCTGCTTGTCATCGTGGAAGACGGAGTGAAAGCGGAGGGATTGCTGGAGCCGGGTTACGACTGGTACGTGCAGAAACTTCCCCTGGCCGAGGCGGCATTGGGCTCCAACGAATTCAACGGCGTGCTGGCCGACTGGAAGGAGAAGGTGCTGGCGCGGGTGCCGCGTGGGCCCCAGGCCCTCAACCCGGCCGAGCTGTCCATCGCCGACCTGCTCGGTGCCCTCCGGCCGGTCCAGCTGTGGAGTGTGGCGATCGCCCTGGCCGGCCTGTTGGCGGGGGCCTTCAGCGTCGGAGCCCGGCTGTTCCCCCCCTTGAAGCAGAGTCCGCCGCCAGCGCAGGGCACTGTCCTGCCAGCCTCCCCGGCTGGGGTGCTGTCGGCTCAGGCCGGCCCCGGACCCTGACGTTCCAGCACACCCACACAGCGCCCGCACAGGCTGGGATGGCTGGGGTGCGCACCGATGTCGTCCTCGTGGTGCCAGCAGCGCTCGCACTTGCTGCCTGACGCCCGGGCGATCCGCACCGTGACGCCCTCCTCCCCGATCTCCGCTAAGGGCGCCTCCAGCGGCGCGCCGCCGAGGCGCAGGGCTGACACCAGCAGCCAGTCGGCCAGGTTGTCCACTGCGGGATGGGGGCTGGCAGCCACCAGGGCCAGGGCCTCCCGCAGGGGGCCGGCCTCCGCCAGCTCCAGCTGCACCTGGGCCTCGAGGGAGGCGCCCAGCTCCCCCCGGCCCCGGCAGCCCTCCAGCGTCCGGTTCACCTGGGCGCGCAGCTCCAGGATCCGCTGCATCGGCGCCACCAGCTCCGGCGCCGCCCAGGTGGCCGGCACCGTGGGCCAGCCCCGCTCGAACACCGACGCCTCGGCCACCGGGTAGGGCAGGTTCTGCCAGATGTCCTCGGCCATGTGGCAGAGCACCGGCGCGATCAGCCCCGCCAGCCGTTCCACCACCAGGTGCAGCACCGTCTGGCAGCTGCGCCGCCGGAAATCGCCGGCCGCGCTCACATAGAGGCGGTCCTTGGCGATGTCGAGGTAGACGTTGGAGAGATCCACCACGCAGAAGTTCTGCAGGGCCTGGAAGAAGCGGTAGAACTCGTAGCGCTCGAAATCGGCGCTCACCTCCTCGATCAGGCTGGCGGTGCGCTGCAGCATCCAGCGATCCAGCAGGGGCAGATCCGCGATCGGCACCGCATGCTCCGCCGGCACGAAATCGTGCAGGTTGCCCAGCAGATAGCGGGCCGTGTTGCGCACCTTGCGGTACACATCCGCCAGCTGTTTGACGATGCCCGGACCCAGGGGTACGTCGGCGGAATAATCCACCGAGCTCACCCACAGCCGCAGCACGTCGGCGCCGTAGGCCGGCTCCTGTTTCTCGTTCTTGCCCCCCTCCACCAACACAACGGGGTCCACCACGTTGCCCAGCGACTTGCTCATCTTGCGGCCCTTCTCATCGAGGGTGAAGCCGTGGGTGAGCACCCGCCGGTAGGGGGCCGTCCCGTTCACAGCCACCGAGGTGAGCAGGCTGCTCTGGAACCAGCCGCGGTGCTGGTCGGACCCCTCCAGATACAGGTCGGCGGGGTAGCCCAGCCCGCGGCCTTCGAGCACGGCGGCCCAGGAGGAGCCCGAGTCGAACCAGACATCCATGGTGTCGGTGCCCTTGCGCCATTGGTCGGCCTGGTCGGCCCAGGCCGGCGGCAGCAGGCCCGCCTCGTCCCGCTCCCACCAGACATCGGCGCCGTGCTCGGCGATCAGCGCTTCGGCGTGGGCCAGGGTGTCGGCGTTGAGCAGCACCTCGCCGGTTGTGCGGTGATAGAAGACGGGGATCGGCACCCCCCAGGAACGCTGGCGGGAGATGCACCAGTCGCCCCGGTCGCGCACCATCGCCTCGATGCGGTTGCGGCCGCTGGCGGGCAGCCACTCCACCGCCGCGATCGCCTCCAGGGCCTGGGCGCGGAAGCCGTCGACGGAGGCGAACCACTGCTCGGTGGCCCGGAAGATGGTGGGTTTCTTGGTGCGCCAGTCGTAGGGATAGCGGTGCTCGTACCGCTGCTCGGCCAGCAGCAGGCCGGCATCCCGCAGGGCGGTGATGATCGCCGGGTTGGCGTCCTTGAGCACGTTGAGCCCGGCGAAGGGGCCGGCCTCGGCGGTGAGGGTGCCGGCCTCGTCCACCGGGCAGAGCACCGGCAGGCCGTACTTGTTGCCGGTGTGGAAGTCGTCGACCCCGTGGCCCGGGGCCGTGTGCACCAGGCCGGTGCCGGTTTCGGTGGTGATGTAGTCGCCGCCGATCACCACGGGGCTGGTGCGATCCAGCAGCGGATGGCGGTACAGGATCCCCTCCAGCTGGGCCCCCTTGAGGGTGAGCAGGGGTTCGAGCGGGCGCGCCAGGCTGGTGCGCAGCCGATCCACCAGCTGGGCGGCCACCACCAGGTAGCGGGGGGTGCCGCCGTTGGTGGTGCCGTCGCGGCAGATGGCGTAGTCGAGCTGGCCATTCACCGACACCGCCAGATTGGCCGGCAGGGTCCAGGGGGTGGTGGTCCAGATGGCCACAAACAGCTGCTCCCGGTGGGCCGCATCGGTGGGGCCGTCGATGCCGGCGGCCGCCAGCAGCCCGGCCAGCGGTTCCGGCAGTTCCACCACCGGGAAGGCTACGTAGACGCTGGGGGAGGTGTGGCCGTCGGGGTACTCCAGCTCGGCCTCGGCCAGGGCCGTGCGGGAGCTGGGGCTCCAGTGCACCGGCTTGAGGCCCCGGTAGATGTGGCCGGCCAGCACCATGCGGCCAAAAACCCCGATCTGGGCGGCCTCGTAGGGCTTCTGCAGCGTGAGGTAGGGCGCGTCCCAGTCGGCCCAGATGCCCCAGCGGCGGAAGCCGCCCATCTGGCCCTCCACCTGCTCGAGGGCGTAGGCGTGGGCCCGGCGCCGCAGGTCGATGGGGGTGAGCTGCCGCCGCTCCTCGCTGCCCAGGCCCTGCAGCACCTTCAGTTCGATCGGCAGGCCGTGGCAATCCCACCCCGGCACGAACCGGGCCCGCCTCCCCTGCAGCAGGGCGTGCTTGTTGATGATGTCCTTGAGGATCTTGTTGAGGGCGTGGCCCACGTGCAGGGCGCCGTTGGCGTAGGGCGGCCCGTCGTGGAGGGTGAAGGGGGCTCCCGGGTTGCCGCGGCTCAGCCGTCCGTAGAGATCGTGCGCCTTCCAGAACGCCTGCAGTTCCGGCTCCCGCACCCTGGCGTTCGCCCGCATGGCGAAGGGCGTCTGCAGCAGGTTGAGCGTGTCCTTGTAGGACGCCGGGCTTGCCGTCACGTCGCCGGGGCGCGAGAAGGCTGGATTATCCCGCCTCGCCGAGACCCTCCCCCTGCTCCGGCGTCGCCGGCTCGGGCGGGGCTTCCGGCAGCGCCTGCTCCAGCAGGGCGTCGATCTCTTCGAAGCCGCTGACCACAAGGGGATCGTCGCCAGGCTCCACCGGCACCTCCACTTTTGCCACCGCCAACACGGCGGGTGCGTCTGCCGCCGTTGCCTGGGTGGGCCCGTTGTCTTTGGCGACGGCAGCCTCCGCTTCAGGCCTCACCCACTTCTTGGTGCTGGCGGGCCGCGCCGCCCGCCGTTCCGCCAGCCACGACCCCAGCCCGCCCACCATGCCGCTGGCCAGTTGCAGCAGGCGGCCGAGGGAGGCACCGATCTGGCTCAGGCTGGTCTGCCAACGCTCCACAGACCAGAGGCGTTGGCGTTCCTCCTCCGTCAGCAGCCGCCAGCGGCCCTGGCCCACTTCCACCCCGAGCCGGCCGATCAGCAGGCCGCCGCACAGCACCGCCAGCATCGGCGCGCCCGTTAGCCGCTCGGCGCTGGTGACCAGCACCAGGCCCAGCAGCAGCACCACCGCCCCCCAGACCGAATCCCGGGCCCGACTCAGTTCGGAGGCCAGCAGGGGCAGCAGCAACAGCAACAGCCCCAACAGCAGGGCCAGGAAGCCTCCGAGGGTGGCAAGCATGGCCAGGACAACGTCTCTGCCCATTCTGAGCGGTGACGCTGGGGCTGCTTTGTCCGGGTGACGCCGGCGAACCTGCTTAGAGTTGCTCAACGCCCACCTGGCGGAATTGGTAGACGCGCTGGATTTAGGTTCCAGTGGCTCAGGTCGTGGGGGTTCAAGTCCCCCGGTGGGCATCCCTCCCAGTGATCCAGGCCAGCCCAGGGGGTGTCGTTTGGGCGGCACACCTACGCTGCCCACCATCTGGAACCGAAGCATGAAGAGCCCTCTCCGCCAGCTCACGGGGCTGCTCCTGGGAGCTGGGTCGCTGCTGGCGGGGGCTCCTGCCCAGGCGCTGGAGCAGATCCAGATGATCCTTCCCCTGATTGATACCCCGTTCACGATCCAGCTCAGCGACCTGCGCGACCAGCGCAAACTGCTCTCCGGCGACAGCGATCTCGCCGAGCTTGACCGGGCCACCGATGGGGCGATCGGCCGCCGGCTGGTGGAGGCCTTCCAGACGCCCCTCCCCCTCCCAATCAAGGCCCTCGCGGAGCAGTCGGTGGGCTCTCCCCTGGTCAACCAGGTGCTGCTGCTGCTCTCTTCGGTGGTGCTGGTGGAGGGGGTGACCCAGCCGATCGACAGCCAGGGGCTGGCCGCTTCGCTGGCCGCCAGCCAGGCGAAGGGCAGCCTGAACCTGCTGGACGTGCTCGAAGCCATGCCCGGCAAGAGCGCTTCGGTGGATCTTCAGCGGGTGGTCCTTGCCATTGATCGCGTCACCAGGCAGCAACGTCTGGGCAACTCCCTGGTGACGTCCCAGCCCGCCGCCGCGATCAATCCGGCCCTCAGCCAGACGGGCCCGCAGGCGGTGAAGCGCAAGGAGCTGGCGATCCCCGTCACGCACCGCCCCAAGCCCCTGCAGGTGGTCACGATCCAGCCGCAAACGGGCGCCAACGGCCGCCTGGTGCTGATCTCCCATGGCCTCTGGGATGACCCCGAAAGCTTCGAGGGCTGGGGCCGGCACCTGGCCAGCCATGGCTACACCGTGTTGCTGCCCCGCCACCCCGGCAGCGACAAATCGCAGCAGCAGGCGATGCTCTCCGGCCAGGTCCCGCCCCCCAAGCCGGAGGACCTGAAGCTGCGGCCGATGGACATGACCTCGGTGATCGATGCGGCCGCGGCCGGCAGCCTGGCGTTGCCAGCGGGCCTGCGCACCGACAACGTCGTGGCGATGGGCCAGTCCTATGGCGCCACCACGGTGCTGCAGCTGGCCGGGGCCCGACCCCGTGCGGGCCTGCTCAACCGCTTCTGCAAGGACGTCACCAACCCCGCCCGCCACGTCAGCTGGGTGCTGCAGTGCAGCTTCGTCACCTCCGCGGACCAGGCCGGCCTGGCCGACCCCCGCATCAAGGCGGTGGTGGCGGTCAGCCCGCCGATGTCGCTGCTCTTCGACCAGGGCTCGGCCCGGGCCATGGGCGCCCGGGTGCTGCTGGTGA
Source organism: Bordetella parapertussis (assembly GCA_943370335.1). Taxonomy (GTDB): domain Bacteria; phylum Cyanobacteriota; class Cyanobacteriia; order PCC-6307; family Cyanobiaceae; genus Cyanobium. The sequence continues at coordinate 22,674 of CALRQM020000033.1, forward strand.
GTGGCAGCCGCGACTGGGTGGTGCCCTCGGGGCCCGAGGCGCTCACGCCCATGGCCCTGGAGGCCCGCAACGCCGGCGGCGGCCACCGGCTGGTGCTGGCCAAAGATGGCGACCACTTCAACCTGCGCTCCTCCTACGAGCAGGGGGGCGGCGCCCTGCGGGGGCTGCTGCTGGCCTTGACCGACGGCGCCTTTGCCGCCGGCGCCGCCGCGGCCCCCGGACCGAGCGCCCCGTCGCTGCTGCCCCCCGATGGCTGGGGCGACACGGAATTCCCCCTGGTGGATGTCACCACCAGCCTGCGCACCCTGCCAATCGGCCCCAACCAGCTGTGACGGCGCCGTCCCGGCCCCTGTCGCGGCGCACGGGCGTCTTCCGTAATCTGGGTCCTCCATTGGGGATCCCGACCTGGCCCAGGTCATGAAACAGTCGCCGGCACATGCGTCCGCCCACGTCGTGGCCACCACCACGGCCGTGGCGCCGCGCAGCGTTCCGAGGGAGTACCTCGATCCCCCCGCCGCCTGGAACCCCACGGTGGGCCTGTTTCTGGCCGGCTACGGCCTGGCGGCCCTGACGATCTGGGGCTGGTTCGTGGGCGGCTGGCCCCTGCCGCCCCTGCTGGCCCTGGGCTTCCTGGCCCTGCATCTGGAGGGCACCGTGATCCACGACGCCTGCCACAACGCCGCCCATCCCCACCGCTTCTGGAACGCGGTGATGGGCCATGGCGCCGCCCTGCTGCTGGGCTTCAGCTTCCCGGTGTTCACGCGGGTGCACCTGCAGCACCACGCCCACGTCAACGATCCCAAGCTCGACCCCGACCACATCGTCAGCACCTTCGGGCCCCTGTGGCTGATCGCACCGCGGTTTTTTTATCACGAAGTCTTCTTCTTCCGGCATCGTCTCTGGCGCCACAACGAGCTGTTCGAGTGGGTGCTGGCCCGCACCATCTTCGTGCTGATCGTGGTGGCGGCGGCCCAGCACAACTTCCTGCCCTTCGTGTTCAACTGTTGGTTCGCCCCGGCCCTGATGGTGGGGGTCACCCTGGGCCTGTTCTTTGACTATCTGCCCCACCGGCCGTTCCAGTCCCGCAACCGCTGGCACAACGCCCGCGTCTACCCCAGCAGGCTGATGAACTGGCTGATCATGGGCCAGAACTATCACCTGATTCACCACCTCTGGCCATCGATCCCCTGGTTTGAATACCAGCCTGCGTATCACGCCACCAAGCCGATTCTTGATGCCAAGGGTTCACCCCAGCGGCTGGGATTGTTCGAGAGCCGCACCGACAGCCTCAACTTCCTTTACGACATCTTCCTCGGCGTGCGCTCCCACAAGAAGCGCCGCAGCCGCCTGCGGCCCATCGTCCGGCTGATGCCCACCCGCCATGCCCGCCGCAGGGTGCTGGAGCTGTTGCACCGCACCGCCGTCTCACCCGTTCGCTAGTCCCCCAGGATCCGGGGCACCCGGAAGAAATCGCCCTCGCGCTGGGGAGCGAGCGAGAGCAGTTCTTCCCGCACCGGTGTGGGGTCCACCGCATCGGGGCGGGTCACGTTCACCACCTCCACCGCCCGGGTGGTGGGGGGCACCCCTTCGGTGTCCACCTGCTCCAGATGGGCGACGTAATCGAGGATCCGCTCGAGCTGGCCGGTGTAGGTGGCGATGCGCTCCTCGGGCAGCGCCAGGCGGGCCAGCTGGGCCACCTTGCGCACGTCCTCTTCTGAGATCCGGCTCATCGTCCGTCCATCCAACCGACCCCGAACCTAGCCGGCCTCCCCTTCCGGCCCCAGGAAGGCAGCCAGATCCTCGGCCAGGGCCGCGGCCGCCAGCTCCAGGAAGCGGGCGCCGTCGTCGGCCGTGGCCAGGAAGGGGTCAGAGCCCATGCGGCCATCGGGATGGCGGCGGCGGAAGTCCTCGGGGCCATGGATCGGCCCGGCCGGCGCTGCCTCGGGCAGGGGCCGCTGCTTGGCGCTGAGGCTCGGCTCCAGGTGCAGGGTGAGGGCGATCTCGCTGGGGGTGGCATGGTGCCCCTCCCGGTCGCCGTAGCGATCGCGGGCTTCCCGCATCACCGGGCCGGCGGTGAACCAGTTGGCCAGACGGCAGCGCAGCCGCTCGGCCCCCGGCAGGCCCCGGTCCGCGGCGGTGCCGTAGGCCTGGGCGAAGGCGGCCCGGGCCGTGGCGATGTTGCCGCCGTGGCCGTTGATCACATAGATGCGCTCGAAGCCGTGGCGCGCCAGGGAGAGCACCACGTCGTGGAGCACGGCCAGCAGGGTGGAGGGCTGCAGGCTGATGGTGCCGGCGAAGCCCAGATGGTGCTCGGCCATGCCGAAGGCCTGGGCGGGCGTCACCAGCACGCCCGTGCGACGTCCCACCTCCAGGGCCACCGCTTCGGCGGTGAGGGCGTCGGTGCCGATGGCGCCGGTGGGCCCGTGCTGCTCGGTGGACCCCAGCGGCACGATCACCCCCCGGCAGCGGCTCAGATAGTCCTCCACCTCGGGCCAGCTGCGCAGCTGCAGCCGGATCGCCTCGGTGCTGGCGACGGGGCCCGGCACCGTGCTGGGGCCAGGGACGGTGCTGGAGATCGATCGGGTCATGGTGAACATGGCGGCCTGCGCCGTGCTGCCTAGGATCGACCCTATCCGCGGCGTCACGATGCTGCATCGCAAGCTCGACCGATTTCGCCTGGAACAGCGGCCGGTCTGGGTCTATCTGGTCGACCAGCAGCGCCTGATCGAGCGGGCCCTGGTGGTGGAGATCGAGGGCGATCTGGTCACCCTTCGCTACGACGACGAGGACGGCGACGAGCGCCACAGCTGGGAGGAGAGCGTGCGCCTCGCCTCGATCGGCGCCGTCAGCACCCGGCTGGCTTCGGTGAGCCGCTCCGCCGATGCCGACGACCTGCCCACCACCGGCGACTGCCCCGAGGCCGAGCGCCTCGGTCGCCCCTGATCAGCCCACCGCACTTCAACCCACCGCACTCAGTGGGCGGTGCCGTTGCCGTCGTAGTCGTCGGTGTCGTAGTAGCCCCCCCGGGTGCCGAAGTAGAAGGTGGTCAGCACGAACAGGCCGCTGACGGCCAGCAGAACGGTGCCGAGGTTGAAGCTGGCGGTTTCCATGGTTGATCCGTTGATCGGCGGGCCCGTTGCGATTCAGGGTTGCCACCACTGTGGCCCCGCTCTGCCCCCCCGGCCGGCGGGGGGTGATCAAGGTCCGCTTCTCCGCACCATCCCCCCGCCCTTCTTCGCCCGCCCGGCCGAGGTGGTGGCCCCGGAGCTGCTCGGCTGCCTGCTGCTGAAACGCCAGGCCGATGGGGCGCTGCTGGGGGGTGTGATTGTCGAGACCGAGGCCTACTGCCAATCGGAGCCGGCCTGCCATGGCCATCGCCGCCGCAGCCCCAGCAACGAGACGCTCTTCGGCGAGCCCGGCCGCTTCTACGTGTATCTCACCTACGGGGTGTATCACTGCGTCAACATCGTCACCGCCCGGCGCGACTGGGCCAACGGCGTGCTGCTGCGGGCGATCGCCCTGCCGGGGGAGCCGGAGCGGACGGCCGCCGGGCCGGGCCTGCTGGCCCGCCGTTTCGGCCTCGACCGCGGCCACGACGGCATGCTCGCCTCGCCGGCCTCGGGCCTCTGGCTGGCGCCCCGGCCGCCCGGGGTGGCGGCCCTGCTGCAGCCGCCTCCAGAGGGCGGCGAGGCGGGGGTGCGGCAGACCCAGCGCATCGGCCTGTCCCAGGGGCAGGAGCTGCCCTGGCGCTGGTACCTGCGCGCCAGCCGCAGTGTCAGCCGGCGGGCCCGGGGCGATCGCACCCCCCGCCACGATCGGCTCGCCGCCCTGCTGGCCTCTACGGTTGGAACGTTCGACGGGAGCAGGACGCCTTGAGCGGCTGGAGTCACCGCCACGTGCTCGACCTGGCGTCCTTCTCGGTCGCAGACTTCGCCACCGTTCTCGAACTGGCCCAGCGCTTCCGGGCCCTGCCGGTGGCGGGTGCGCGCCGGTTGCCCGCCCTGCAGGGCCGGCTGATGACCAGCCTGTTCTTCGAGCCCAGCACCCGCACGCGCACGAGCTTCGAGCTGGCGGCCAAGCGGCTGTCGGCCGAGGTGCAGAGCTTTTCCCCCTCCTCCAGTTCCCTCAGCAAGGGGGAAAGCCTGCTGGACACCGCCCGCACCTACGTGGCGATGGGGGCCGACATCCTGGTGGTGCGCCACCGCTGCACCGGTGTCCCCCACAGCCTGGCCCGCGACCTGGATCGCTGTGGCGAGAGGGTGTCCGTGCTCAACGCCGGTGATGGCCTGCACAGCCACCCCAGCCAGGGCCTGCTCGACCTGTTCACGCTGGCGCGCCACTTCTCCCCCGAGGCCCCCACCCCCGAGAGCCTGCGGGGCCGGCGCATCGTCATCGTCGGCGACGTGCTCCATTCCCGGGTGGCCCGCTCCAACCTCTGGGCCCTCACCGCCTGCGGAGCCGATGTGGTGCTCTGCGGCCCGCCGACGTTGCTGCCCGACTGCTTCGCCGATTTCGTCCTGGCGCCGCCGCCGGGGCAGGCTGCCGATCCGGTGGCCGTCCGGGGCTGGGTGCAGGTGGAGCGCCGGCTGGAGGAGGCCCTGCCCGGGGCCGATGCGGTGATGACCCTGCGCCTGCAGAAGGAGCGGATGCAGCAGCACCTGCTCACCAGCCTGGACACCTACCACCGCCACTACGGCCTCAGCCACCGGCGCCTGGCCCTCTGCGGCGACGGGGTGCCGGTGCTGCACCCCGGCCCGGTGAACCGGGGGGTGGAGATTGCCGGGGAGCTGCTCGATGATGCCGGCCGCTGCCTGGTGGAGGAGCAGGTCCGCAACGGCATCCCGATCCGCATGGCCCTGCTCTATCTGCTCGCCGCCACCTGAGGGCTCTCTTCGCTGCCCGCCTTAGGGACCCGCCTCAGAGGCCCGCCTCAGAGCAGCTTGAAGCCATCCAGAAGCAGGCCGTAGAGCAGCCCCATGCGGGCCATGTCGAGCACCTGCAGCCGCAGCTTCAGCGGCTGGTCCAGCAGCCTGCCCCGCACACGGGCCGCCAGCTCGATGCCCAGCACACAGACCAGGGCCCCGAGGGGATCAAACAGGGACAGGGCGCCGGTGATCGAGCCGATGCTGCCGCCGACCACGAATCCGCTCAGCAGCACGATCAGCAGCAGGGAAAGGCGCCGCCAGGGGTTCTGGGCCCAGGCCTCCAGCAGGTTGCCGGACTGGGTGATCCGCTGCTGGAATCGGGTCTGCTGGAAGCGGGGAGGCAATGCTGGGCACCTGCCGCTGTTGAGAAGGGGGAGCAGGGGGCTCAACACCCGAGGGTGGAAAGCCACTGGCGGTGATCCCCATCACCCGGCCCAAACCCTGCGACCTATGGTCTACACCATCTCTGGCGTCTTGACAGCACTTTCCCCCCACCGATAGGGGATACCAATAAAAAAGCCCGAGGCCAGGGCCCGGGCGGGGTGATGGGGACGACACCAGCAAACCAAGCTCTTCTGGCTCGGGCAAGGGGGGGCGGCCGCTGACCGGAGCGTCCCTGCAGGGGCTTGACGCCCGGGGTGGTTGGTCTCAGAGGTCGCGACTCAGCCGTCCCCGTCCTTCTTGCGGGAGCCCTTGCCCTCCAGCAGTTCCAGCAGCGCCTCCATCTGGGCCATCACACCCCGCACCTCGCCGGCCTCGGGCAGCAGGCCATCTTCCATCACGCCCTGGTGCATCTCACGCAGCTCCTGGCGGATGTAGCGCAGATGACTGACAACTTGTTCGCGCTTGGACTGCGACATCGAACGGGCCCCTGATCAACCCCCTCTTTTACCCCATCGCCGTCTCACTTCCGTCCGAAGCGCTCCTTGGCCTGCTCGTAGAAGGCCAGATCCACACCATCCAGGCCGGCTTCGCGGGCCATGGATTCGATCCGCCGGCGAATGATCGGCCGCACCACGAAGGGAATCTCCTTGAGGCTGGCTTCCGCGTCGCTGCTCCAGTTCATCGCTGCGGATCTGGGGGTCAGGTGCTGGCCGGCGATGACGTCCGGGCTGGGGGGACGCCTGCCTGCGGCCAGAATGGTGGATGGAGAATAGGGGACTCGAACCCCTGACCTCTGCGGTGCGATCGCAGCGCTCTACCAGCTGAGCTAATTCCCCTTCGATCGCCATTATCACCACCCCGTCCCCCTTCCCGGCCGCCCCCTTTGGTTGATTCCAGCCTGTCCATCACCCCCGAGCGGCTCGCGGCCTTCGACGACGCGTCCATCGCCGAACTCGCCCGGCGCCTCGAGGAGGACGACTACCCCACCCCGTTCGCGGGCCTGGCCGACTGGCACCTGCTGCGGGCCCTGGCCATCCACCGCCCCGACCTGATCCGGCCCTACGTCCATCTGGTGGATCAGGAACCCTTCGATGAGGAGTGAGGAGGGCGCTGAGGAGCGGCGTGGGGATCTGACGGGCGGCCCCCACGGCCCCACCCACCCAGCCGGTCCCGCCGACCCCCTCGCCGGGCGGCGGGTGCTGGTGCTGATCAGCGGCAGCATCGCGGCCGTCAAGCTGCCCCTGGTGGTCAGCGCCCTCGTGCAGCGGGGGGCCCTGGTGCGCTGCGTTCTCAGCCCCAGCGCCGAGCGGCTGGTGAGCGCGGTGGCCCTGGCCAGCCTCAGCCGCGCCCCCTGCCACGTCGAGTCCGACCAGTGGAGCCACCGGGCGGCCCGGCCCCTGCACATCGAGCTGGCCGAGTGGGCCGAGGTGGTGTTGCTGGCCCCCCTCAGTGCCACCAGCCTGGCCCGCTGGGTGCATGGCCTGGCCGACACCCTTCTCGCCAGCACCCTGATCGCCTGCGAGGCCCCCGTGCTGGCCGCCCCGGCCATGAACAGCGCCATGTGGGCGGCCCCGGCGGTGCGCCGCAACTGGCGGGAGCTGCAGGGCTGGGAGCGGGTGCTGCCCCTGGAGCCCGGCAGCGGCCTGCTGGCCTGCGACCGGGTGGGGGATGGGCGCATGGCCGACCCGGAGCTGCTGCTGCTGGCTCTGGAGTCGGTGTTGCTGGCCGGCTGCCGTCGCGACTGGGCCGGGCGCCGCCTGCTGGTCAGTGCCGGCCCCACCCGGGAGCCCCTGGATCCGGCCCGCTGCCTCACCAACCCCAGCACCGGCCGCATGGGCGTGCTGCTGGCCCAGGCCGCCCGTCTTCGCGGCGCCAGCGTCGACCTGGTGCATGGTCCCCTCAGCGTCCCTCCTCAGTGGCTGGAGGGGCTGCACGGCCATCCGGTGGCCACGGCCGCAGCCATGGAGGCGGCCCTGGAGCGGCTGCAGGGCGGCGCCGATGCCATCGCCATGGCCGCCGCCGTCGCCGACCACCGGCGCCGCGCCCCGGAGCCCACCAAGCTCCCCAAGCAGGCCCTGGCGGACGCGCTTCGCAGCGAATGGGAGGCGGTGCCCGATCTGCTGGCGGGCCTGGTGCAACGCCGTCCGCCGGCTCAGGCGATCCTGGGGTTCGCGGCCCAGAGCGGCGAGGTGCTCCAGGAGGCACGGGCCAAGTTCGCCCGCAAGGGCTGCGACCTGCTGTTCGCCAACCCGATCGATCGCGCCGGCGCGGGGTTCGCGGCCGCCAGCAACGAGGGTTGGCTGCTCGGGCCGGGGGAGCGGCAACGCCACTTCGGCCCCACCGGCAAACTGGCCCTGGCCCACGCGCTGCTGTCGGCGCTGGCCGAGGCGATGGCGCTCAGGGCTCCGGTTCAGGCGACAGCAGATCCATGAACGTGCGCAGCTGCAGCCGCGGGATGTAGGGCCAGCCGCCGCTGCTTTCCATCTCGGACAGCAGGGTGAACAGGCCGTTGCGGTCGCTGGGGAGGCTGTTGCGAAAGGGGCCGTCCTGGATGCTGCGGTGCAGGTGTTCGATGCGACGCAGCAGGTCAAGCAGGGCTTCGGGCTCCTGGGCGCGCTGTTCGGCGATCCGGAGCAGGGCGTCGAGGGGCTCCTGGAGGTCGGGGGCGGCCTGTGCTGGGGACGGCGGCGCCAAGGGCGTGGAGTCGTCGATCGGGTGGGTGCGGCTCAGGGACATCGTCCTCTCATACAGGTTGTTGAGAGCCCACGCAAGCCGCCTGGAATGGGTGTTTTGCACCGGTAGGATCCCGGCCAGCCCAGTTCCCGTTCCGTCTCTGCGGCTTCTCCCCATGCGTTTCCGTCCCCTGCTGGCCCTCGTGCTGGCTCTGTGCCTGACCCTGGTGTCCGCATGCAGCGGCGGGGCCAAGGCCGTTGATCGGGCCAATCTCACCTACGACGACATCCACAACACCGGTCTGGCCAACGACTGCCCGACCCTGCCCGATTCCGCCCGCGGCACGATCTCCCTGGATCCGTCGGCCCGTTACCAGCTGAAGGAGATCTGCATGCACCCCTCCGAGGTGTTCGTGAAGGGGGAACCCGCCAACAAGCGCCAGGAGGCCCAGTTCGTCGCCGGCAAGATCCTCACCCGCTTCACCTCCAGCCTGGATCAGGTCTATGGCGACCTCAAGGTCAGCGGTGACAAGCTCACCTTCAAGGAGCTCGGTGGCATCGACTTCCAGCCGATCACCGTGCTGCTGCCCGGTGGAGAGGAGGTGCCCTTCACCTTCTCCAGCAAGGAGCTCTTGGCCTCCTCCGATGGCACGTCGTTCTCAACGAGCACCGATCTGAAGGGCAAGTACCGAGCCCCCAGCTACCGCACCAGCAACTTCCTCGATCCCAAGGGTCGTGGTCTCACCACCGGCTACAGCAGCGCCGTGGGTCTGGTCCCCGCCGGTGATGAGTTCACCGGTGAAACCGTCAAGCGCTACGTGGATGGCACCGGCACCATGGACCTCTCGATCACCAAGGTGGATCCCAGCACCGGTGAATTCGCCGGGGTGTTCACCGCCATCCAGCCTTCGGACACCGACATGGGCACCAAGCCCGTCGTCGACGTCAAGATCACCGGCGAGCTCTTCGGTCGTCTCGAGCAGATCTGATCGCGCAAGCCGTTCAACGAAGGGGCCTGGGGGCCCCTTTTTCATGGCCGAGCGCCGGTCTGGGAGGATGGATCCAATCTCTTGTGACGCCCCGGCCCGTCGCCATGACGCTCGCCCATACCACCCCTCACTCCGATCTGATCGCCCCCCATGGCGGCAGCCTCGTCGATCTGATGGTGCCCACCGACCAGCAGGAGGGTGTGCGTGCCGCGGTGGAGAGGGTGGTGGACTGCAGCCACCGCAACGCCTGCGACGTGGAGCTGCTGATCGTGGGTGGCTTCTCGCCCCTGCGCGGTTTCATGCACCAGGAGGACTACGAGGCGGTGGTGGCGGGCCACCGCACCACCAGCGGTCTGCTGTTCGGCCTGCCGATCGTCTTCGACACCGACGACGGCAGCATCGCCGTGGGCGAGCGGCTGCTGCTCACCTACCAGGGCCAGGACCTGGCTGTCCTCACCGTGGAGAGCCGCTGGGAGCCGGACAAGGTGGTCGAGGCCAAGGGCTGCTACGGCACCACCTCCCTGGAGCACCCGGCGGTGCGCATGATCGCCACCGAACGGGGCCGCTTCTACCTGGGCGGACGCCTCCAGGGTCTGGCCCTGCCGGAGAGGGTGTTCCCCTGCAGCACCCCGGCCGAGGTGCGCGCCACCCTGCCGGCGGGCGAGGACGTGGTGGCCTTCCAGTGCCGCAACCCCATCCACCGGGCCCACTACGAACTGTTCACCCGGGCCCTCGAGGCTCCCAACGTGAGCCGCGGCGGTGTGGTGCTGGTGCACCCCACCTGCGGTCCCACCCAGGAGGACGACATCGCCGGTGAGGTGCGCTTCGCCACCTATGAGCGCCTGGCGGCCGAGGTGGCCAACCCCCGCATCCGCTGGGCCTACCTCCCCTATGCGATGCACATGGCCGGCCCGCGGGAGGCCCTGCAGCACATGATCATCCGCAAGAACTACGGCTGCACCCACTTCATCATCGGCCGCGACATGGCGGGCTGCAAATCGTCCCTGACCGGGGAGGATTTCTACGGCCCCTACGAGGCCCAGGACTTCGCCCGCGACCAGGCCACCGAGCTGGGCATGGAAACCGTGCCGTCGCTCAACCTCGTCTACACCGAGGAGGAGGGCTACGTCACCGCCGAGCATGCCCAGGCCCGGGGGCTGCACATCCGCAAGCTGAGCGGCACCCAGTTCCGCCAGATGCTGCGCGGCGGTGAGGAGATCCCGGAATGGTTCGCCTTCCGTAGCGTGGTGGAGGTGCTCAGGGCCGCAGCCTGAGCCCCGTCCAGCACCGAACACCGTTTAACATTCTGTTACTTTCATCCTCATACTGGAGACAGGGCCGTGAAGAAACGCTGGCGCAATGCAGGGCTCTATGTGCTCCTGGTGATCGTGATGATCGCGGTGGGCACCGCCTTCCTGGAGCGCCCTGACCCGGCCCGGGCCCCCCGCACCCTGCGTTACAGCGATTTCGTCGAGGCGGTGCAGGCCAACGAGATCTCCCGGGTGCTGATCTCCCCCGACCGCGGCACCGCCCAGGTAGTGGAGAACGACGGCCAGCGCGCCGTGGTGAACCTGGCCCCCGACAAGGACCTGCTCAAGCTGCTCACCGACCACAACGTCGACATCGCCGTGCAGCCCAACCGGGAGCCGGCGGCCTGGCAGCAGGCGATCGGCAGCCTGATCTTCC